>DAOVTG010000004.1 GCA_030633185.1 Deltaproteobacteria bacterium | reverse complement strand
TTGCCGGGGTCGGTTTCATGCAGGCCGTGCAGTTTTTGAAAGAGATGAAAATCTGAAAAAACTGCGGCGAAGGTCTCCCGGTAGACTTGATTGCTATTAAATGGAACTGTTCTTTCGTTCTCTTTTATCTCCCCTTTTTTGGGTTTGTACAATCCAGCCAGAAGTTTCAGGAAGGTGGTTTTCCCGCTCCCGTTGCGGCCACAGATGAAGACGACATCCCCCTTGTTCAATCGAAAGGAGACCGGGCCGACTGAGAAGGTTGCCATCCGATCAGCGTCGTAATAGGAGTATTCAATATTTTTTAGTTCAAGTGAATCGAAAACCGGTGGGTTGTAAATTTCATCTTTATCGCTATCAACCTTAACTCCATTTTCCCGCAGGCGCTCATCAATAAAATTTTCCAGCTTCCGAATCCCTGAAATAGCAACACTAACCTGAGTATTATAGTTAATCATTCTGACCACATTTGCAGTCGGGATAAAGACAAAGAAGATAGCAGCGACTAGCTTGAACGTCATCATCTGATCATCTGAATTATGCCAACCCAGAACCGGCATCAGAAAAACGATTATAGCCAGCAAGACGTAGAAAAATATCTGGACGAAGGCGTAGATGTTTGAGAAGTTTTTTCCCGCCAGAATACGGCTGTCAGCAAGGTTGTTTGAGCTTGCAGAAAACTCCGAGGCCAGATCAGTATCCCGGCGGCTGTTTAACAGGCACTCTTTAAAGCCGAAGAGGAGTCCGCTTAAAAAATTGCCGACCTGTTGGTCATGACCGGCTGCTTCGAGAAAGTATTTTTCGACCTCATTGGTCTTTTTTATAAAGATAAAGGAGGCCGACATTAACATGCCGATGGCGATGAAAAAGGCCGTTTTGGAGAGGAAAAATATGTAAATATAGACCATGACAATCAAGATCAACTCAGGGCCGGTGGCCAGGATAAAGGCACCGGTCTGAGCAATAGTCGCGGTCGACTTCATTATCTGGTCGTAAATAGTGTTACGATTTCTTTGCTCAAAAAATTCGAGATCACAGAGGCGCAATTTTTTAAACAGCGATTTACGCACCGAGTCAACCGAGTCTTCGGTTATCTCAAACGTGATATTCATCAAGGTTTTAGTAGTTACTATGTAGCAGATAAGTATAATTGCAAAGATCAGAAAAGAGGAGAGATCGAATGTTGAAACATTTTTTTTGGCGGCTGAATTGTTGACCAGAGCAACAATTGCAGTGCTTGACAGACCTGAAAGCAGGTTAAGGAGAAAAAATTTGCGATTAAGAAATTTGCAATAGTGTTGAACAAATGCAACTAATGGAATTCTTTCCAGGAGATCAATCAAGCTGCATTCTCCCTTTTACGCGGGGATGAGATGATCAAAAACAGTAAAATTATTATTGGGGTTACCAATATTGAGATGAAAAAAAATCCCCAGAAACCGATAAGACGGTCTCTGCCGATAAATCCATTAAGAATAGCCAAAATCAGGTAGATGAGAAACAGTTCCACGAATATACCTCACGAAACAACAAATTCTTTTAAAAATAACGGGGGGAGACTTTGTCCTGCCGGTAAAAAAGAATGCAAGACGAAGTCTCCCCATCCAGAGGTCTCTAAAAACGATCTCTTAAGGTTGATAAACTCGCAAAAAAACGGGATGGCTAAGTAAAAATTTCGATAGACAAGATGATGTGGTTTTCCAAGCGCGAGACCATACATGTAGTATGTCGAGTGTCTGGAAAACCACATCATCGCAGGATATCGGAACTTTTTACGACGCCATCAAGGTTTACGATTTTAATTTAGCGCCAACCTCTTCGGCAACTTTTTTGCCGTTTTCAAACTCTTCTTTAAAGTGATCGCGCATCTTTTGCGGATCCATATTAAGCAACGTGCCGCCCGACTCAAAATGACGAATAAAGAGATTGCCAATGGCATAAGTGCTGGCTCCGGTAAACAGAGGCATAGAGAGTCCTCCGGCGATCGGCCCGATGATCGGAATGGCCTTGAGCAGGGAACCCATAAGACCCCGGGAAAGGGATTCCGGAACAATAAAGCCAAGCAATGAAGCAATCACGGCTTTACCGTTTTGCTCTTTAAACGGGGTCTCGTAACGTTTGCAAAGTTCAGATATCATTTTTAACTGGAGTCCGCTAATCGCAGCAAGATCCAGAAAGGGGATTGGTATTAGCCCAGCACCCATTGAAAACCACATATAATTTTTAACGGTCTTGCCGGCCAGTTCCGCATTTTCCGTGCTTTCAGTTTTTTCTACATTTTCTACATTTTCTTCATCTTTACTGATTTCCGCCTTTTCTGAAACTTTACTCATAATTTAGCTCCTTAAGCTTTTTTACGACGCCAGCAGTTTGAGGTTTTTATTATTTTAGTTCATCAGTTCGCTTGCTGGAAAGTGACACTTGTTAAGCTGTTGTTACCAGCAATAACTCGGTAGTTTACAAACACTAGCACATCATTTGCGTAGAAGTCCAATACTTTTTTCAAGCTTCAAACATGTTATCTGTGTTGACAGATTAATAACTATTCAGGCACTGTAAATTCCAAATTATTCAGTGTATGCACTATTGATACTTATCATATATTTTTTGTAATCTGCCGTCATCCCGCATTTTTCTTATTGTTTCATCAACTTCCGTTATAATATTGATGCATTATCTTTGCTTTACAAGCGGGGCGCAATATATTACGGTGGTGGATATTAATTTACGCAGAATAGTTACATCATTTTTAGATTGGTTGTGAGAGTTTAACGTTGACTAAATCGTGTGAAATAATCTCTTTTTGTGTTGCCGGAACCCACTCTGGAGCGGGGAAGACGACGCTGACTTTGGGGTTGCTGGCGGCTTTTAAAAAACGGGGCTATAAGGTTCAGCCTTTCAAATGCGGGCCTGATTATCTTGATCCCGGTCACCATCAGGCGGCTTGTGGTACGCTTTCTCGAAATCTCGATACTTGGATGATGGGTAAAGATGCGGTTCTCGAATCTTTTTCGCTGGCGCTTGTCGGCCAGGAGGTTGCCGTGCTCGAAGGTGTGATGGGGCTTTTTGACGGGGCCTCGGCGACCACTCTTTCAGGAAGTACGGCCGAAGTCGCATTGCTGCTTGAGCTGCCGGTGATTTTGGTGGTTGATGCGCGCTCGATGGCGCGCTCGATTGCGGCTTTGGTCAAAGGTTTTGTCGATTTTGAGCCGAAACTTGAAATTGCCGGGGTTGTCGCCAACAATATCGGTTCCGAACGTCATCGTGTGATTTTAGAACAAGCCCTGGCTGCGGCGGCGTTGCCACCCCTGGTTGGGGCTTTGCCTCGGGGTGTGGTGCCCCTCTTTGGCGGAGCGCCATTTAGGTCTGGTAACCGCCGATCAAGAGCGTGACGCTGCAATCTATCAGCGTCTTGGTGAAGTGGTTGAGGAATATATTGATCTTGATCTGTTGGCCCGTAAATGTCGCCTTCGGCTTCCGGAAATGCCGGTTAAAAATGAGGGGCAAGAGTTGCTTTCACAGCCGGTATCAACCCTGAACGTGAGGATCGATAAGGTTAGGTTGGGCGTCGCCAAAGATCAGGCTTTTCATTTCTATTATGCCGACAACCTCGACTTTTTGCGCCGGGCCGGGATTGAATTGATTGAGTTTTCACCTCTTGTGGAAACTGATTTTCCGCAAGCTCTTCAAGGTCTCTATATTGGCACCAGCAAACCATCATGACAGCCAGTTTCTGCCATTTCTTGTTAAGCTCGCGCAGGCAATGGGCATTGATGTTAATCTTATTACTGCCGATGAAGCCTGTCACGATCATGATGGCAACCGTTTTATCGTCACAATTTGGCGAAAAGAAAATGAAAAAGAGTAGCTATTTAGAGTAGGAGTCTGATTTGATTATTACTGATATGACAATGCCCGAATTTTCGGCTGGGCTTGAGCAAAGCCGGACGATTTTTCTGCCTTTTGGCTCGACGGAAGAGCATGGCGAGCATTTGCCGCTTGATACTGATACGATGCAGGTTTACGCTTCGGTCAAGGCGGCGGCGGCTATTTATCCGGTTTTTGTCGCCCCTCAGGTGCATTACGGAATTTGTCGCAGTACTTCCGAGCATCCCGGAACGGTGGGAATCTCTCCCGATACGTTCCGGGCCCTGGTTCGGGATCTGGTGAAGGGCTATTATAAACAGGGTTTGCGGAATTTTATCTTGATCTCCGGCCATGCCGGGAAAACCCACATCGGGGCTTTGATTGAAGTCGGAGAAGAGATGTTGGCGGCTTTTCCCGACATCAGTTTGGCCGTAATTAATGAGTACGATTTCTGTTTCCGGGTTGGCCGTGAGATTATTGAAGTTGAAGGTGATTCGCATGCGGGTGAGGTTGAGACGGCGCGGATTCAATATCTCTTTCCCGAGCTGGTTAAGGGTACGTCAGCGCGTGAGTTTCCTGAGTTTCCTGACTATATTTTAGTTCGTAATAAGAAGGCCTATTGGTCAGGTGGGGTTTGGGGTGATCCGGCTTTTGCTTCAAAAGAGAAGGGCAAAAACCTTTGTCGGCTGACAGCTGAGGCTTTAGTGGATTTTGTCAAAGAGTTTGAAACTTTTGTCGAGAGATAGTAAGAAAGGTAAATAAATATGCAATTAATTGATTCACATTGTCACTTAAATCTAAGTGCCTTTAACGATGATATCGGGGCTGCGGTTGAGCGAGCTCATGCTGCAGGGGTTGAAAAGATGATTGTTATCGGCACCAATATGGCTGATTCAATCAGAGCTATTGAACTGGCACATCAATATCCGAGTGTTTATGCAACGATCGGCATTCACCCTCATGACAGCAAAAATGCGGATGAGGCGGGTTATGGACGGTTTAAGGCGTTGGCGGCCGATTCCAAAGTCGTGGCCTATGGGGAGATCGGTCTCGATTTTTTTCGTGATCATTCACCCAAACCGGTACAGAGGCGTGAATTTGCCCGGCAGTTGAATCTGGCCGGAGAGTTGAGCCTGCCGGTGGTTATTCATGACCGGGATGCTCATAGGGAAGTTTATGATATCATCCGTTCCGAAGAGGGGTATCGGAATGGTGGCGTTATTCACTGTTTTTCGGCTGACTATGAATGGGCCAAGCGTTTTGTCGATTTAGGATTTGTCATCTCTCTGCCGGGAACCATAACTTTTCCGAAAAGTTATGTCCAGAGGGAGGTTGCCGAGAAGTTGAGTCTTGATGATCTTTTAATTGAGACGGATGCTCCTTTTTTAACCCCGGTTCCCTATCGCGGAAAACGTAATGAGCCAGCCTATGTCAAGTATGTTGCCGAGGCGATAGCTAAATTGCGTAAACTTGATCCTGAAGAAGTTGCCAAGGTAACCAGTGCTAATAGTGCAAGGGTATTTAATTTGTAACTGTTCAGATGATGGCGTCGTAAAAAGTCCGATCTACTGCGCTGTTGTGGTTTTTCAGGCACTCGACATACTATATGTATGGTCTCGCGCCGGATACCCCAAGGGCACTTCCTCGCTTCGTTCGGGCGCAACCTCCAGACAGGGCTTTAGCCCGAGCCGGGCTGAACTGCGCTGTGAGCGAAGCGAGGAAGTACTCTTGGGGTGTGTCCCCAGTCAAAGAGGGCAAAGCAATGTTCGCCGCTATCCGCTGTAATTTAACTTATAAATTAAAGGTATATTTATGAATAAGATGATGACCAAAAATAAATTTATTAAAAGTTTTTGCAGATCAATTTTTCGGCCCTCTTTCTTTGTGATTGGGTTGGGTTCTTTGCTCTTGGTTTCAAGCGTTATGGCTGAGCCTGTGGAGAAAAACAGTTTGCTCGATGCAAAAACAGCGGTACCGGCAAAAATTGAAGCTGTTAAGGCGGAAGAGAAGATCGATACGGAAAAGATTCTGGCCAAAATTCGGCAGCAATATCGCAAAGAGCAGGCCTTCACTGGTCGTTTTACCCAACAGACAACCTATACTGACACCAATGAAACCATTTTAAGTATGGGGTTGATCTGGATTCAGGGGCCGGATAAAATGCGCTGGGAGTATCAAATGCCGGAAAAGCAGGTTCTAGTCTCGGATGGCCGAACCCTCTGGTACCACACCCCCGATTTAAATCAGGTTATGACCGGCTCGGTTAAAGATATCAGGGAAGCCCGGATTATCATCAATCTGCTTTCCGAACTTAAAGAGCAGCTCAAAGGCTTCAATCTTGTCGTTAGCAAGGATAACCAGCAGATTGCAGTCGCGCTCACTCCATTGGCAGACGACCAGACACCCCCGTTTCAGAGTCTCGAAATGATTTTTTCAGAATCATCTCTGGCCCTTATTGAGACCCGGATGGTTGATCTTTTTGCTAATAACATTGTTATTACGTACAAATGGAAGAGTGGCCCCGACCCGGCTTTGCCGCTCTCTCATTTTACTTTTATTTTGCCCGCCGGCTGTGATATTATGCCTTTAGGACAATAGCTGATAATCACAGGTTGACTTTTGTTTGGTTAGTTGCTTAATTGATTCTTTACAAGTACAATAATCTTTTTTATTTAAGGAGAAAAAATGCCCTGGGAATATAATGGTGACGATAATGACAATGGCGGCAATAAACCACCTACCGACATTGAAGATGTTATCAAAAAGGTCTTTAATCGAGCTGAAAAAGGGCTCTCCGGCGGTCTGCCGGGTGGGCCGCTGCTGTTGATTGTGATTCTGCTGGTGGGCTGGCTGGCAACCGGTTTTTACATCGTTGCGCCGGATGAGCTTGGCGTTGTTAAACGTTTCGGTGAAGCCGTCTATACGACTGAATCGGGACCGCACTGGCACATACCGAAACCGATAGAAACGGTTTTAAAACCCAAAGTTACCCAGGTAAAACGTTTAGAGATCGGCTTTCGGACAATCTCTACCGGTTCACCGGCTCGATATCAGTTGGTACCTCGTGAATCGATGATGCTGACCGGTGATGAAAATATCGTCAATGCCCAGTTTATCGTCCAGTATCGTATCAGTGATCCGATTGCTTACCTTTTTAACATCAATAACCAGACCGAAACCGTGCGGGTGGCGACCGAAGCGGCGATGCGTGAGGTGATCGGGAAAAATGACATCGACATAGTTCTGACCACCGGTAAAAATAAGATTCAGCAAGATTGCGAGGGGCGTTTGCAGGAGATTCTCGACAGCTATAAGGCCGGTGTCAGTATTGTCGCCGTCCAGCTTCAGGATGTGCATCCACCTAAGCAGGTGATTCAATCGTTTCAGGATGTCGCCAGCGCCAAAGAGAATAAAATCCGCATGATTAATGAAGCCGAGGGCTACAGTAACGAAATTCTGCCCAAGGCCCATGGTAAGGCAACCCAAATGACCAATCAGGCCGAGGCCTACAAGGCGGAACTGGTCAACCGGGCAACGGGTGAAGCGCGACGTTTTCTGGCCAACTTTGCCGCCTATAAACAGGCCCCGCAGATCACCCGTAAAAGAATGCAGCTGGAGATGATGGAAGAGGTCTTAAGCGGCATTGACAAGATCATCATTGATCCTAAAGTGAATCGTTCCTTATTACCATTACTGCCGTTGGATGCCCGTCCGCAAAATTTTAATCGCAGTACAAATCAGTCGGCCTTGACCGGGTCGCAATCTCAGGTCGGGAGGATTGGACAATGAACATAGCCAAATCAGGATTGGTTGTATTGGTAATCGTGGCGATTTTTATCTACAATGGGCTTTTTATTGTTGATCAAACCCAGCAGGCGATGGTTCTTCAACTTGGTAAGCCGGTTAAGGTGATTAAGGAACCGGGTTTGAATTTCAAGATTCCTTTCCTGCAACAGGTGAGCTATTTTGACCGTCGGCTGCTCCATTATGATGCGGCCCCGGCTGAGATCATCACCAGTGACAAGAAAAATCTGGTTATCGACAACTACTCAAAATGGAGAATTATCGACCCCCTGAAATTTTACCAGTCTGTACGCTCGGAAGCCGGGGCTCAGTCACGCCTCGATGATATTATCTATTCTCAACTTCGAGTTGAGTTGGGTAAGGAGACCCTGATTGATATCGTCTCCAAAGTACGTGAAGAGATTATGCATACGGTAACCGTTCAGAGTAATGAAGCGGCAGCAGCCTATGGTATTGAGGTGCTTGATGTCCGAATTAAAGCCGCCGATCTGCCGCGTGAGAATGAAAAACATGTTTTTACCCGGATGCAGGCTGAACGTCAGCGTCAAGCCAAACGTTATCGTTCGGAAGGAGAGGAGAAAGCTATGAAAATTCGCTCCCGTGCCGACAAAGAGCGTACGATTATCCTCTCCGAAGCCTACAAGAAAGCTGAAACGGCCAGAGGGGAAGGGGAGCAGACGGCGATTAAAATCTCGGCCGATGCTTTTGGTCAGGATCCCGATTTCTATGCTTTTTATCGTTCTCTGCAGGCCTATAGCAAATCGTTAGGCAACCGGGCCACCGTGGTTATGGATAGGGATGGTGAATTTCTACAATATTTTAAATAATTATAATAACCGTGCAGCTGTATAATAATTTTCGCAAACATTGCTTTCCACCTCACAGTCAGGTGGTTGCAATCGGCAACTTTGACGGTGTCCATCTTGGACACCGTTCTCTTTTGGCTTTAGCGCTTGCCAAAGCCCGAGATTTGGGCCTGCAGGCTACAGCTTTAACCTTTCGTCCGCACCCCTTAAAATTGCTCTTTCCTGAACGCCGGGTCTTTTTAATCACTTCTTACGAACGAAAAGCTGATCTGATTGCAACTTGCGGTATCGACAACCTGGTGATCGCTCCTTTCGATCACCAGTTTGCCAACCTTACGGCCCATGATTTTGTTGAAAAGGTTTTGGTTCAACATCTTGGCGCCGCCCGGGTGGTGGTTGGCGACAACTACACCTTTGGCCGTAATCGTAAAGGTTCGCTCTCCATGCTGCAGGAGTTGGGTCGAGATTGGGGTTTTGAAGTGGTGGTGGCACCGCCCTATCTGCTCGATGGAGAACTGGTTAGCAGCACCAAGGTTCGAGAAGCAATTATGCAGGGTGAAATTGAACGGGCTTCTCGTTTTTTGGGCCGGCCGTGTGCCATAGTAGGTCGGGTAGGCCGAGGTAAAGGGCGGGGCCGGGGGCTCGGTTTTCCGACCGCCAACCTGGTTTCAGAGATTGAACTCTACCCCAAAGAGGGTGTCTATGCGGTCTGGGTTGAATATCAGGGTGAACGCTATATGGGGGTCGTCAACATCGGTTACAATCCGACGTTTGCTGATACCGGCCTGACGGTTGAGGCTCATATCCTTGATTTTGATCAAGATCTCTACGGGCAGGAATTAAAAATTATTTTTGTCAAACATCTGCGCAGCGAAAAAAACTGTTCCGGGATCGAGGAGTTACGTCGGTTGATAGCAGCTGATGTTAATCAGGCCCGTGATTTGTTAAGAATCCATTAAGCAGCGGTGGAAGCATAGAAGAGGACTCTTTTCCTCTTGCAAAGTAAGCTTCCTTGTGGTAACTAGGCCGCGTTCAAATACACACGTTTTCTTTACTTGGTAAAGACTTTAACCGGGTCGCAAACCTAGGTTGAAAGTCTTAAGTCAAGAGGAGGGTACCGTGGTGCCGGGTGGTCCGGTTGGTATCTGTCAGGAGAAAACGGAGGTTAAACCAACATCTTTTATGAAGGAGAAACAAGCATGTCTATGGTAACAATGCGACAACTGCTGGAGTCCGGGGTTCACTTCGGGCATCAGACCAAACGCTGGAACCCCAAAATGAAAAAATATATTTTCGGGGCTCGTAACGGGATCTACATTATCGATCTCCAGAAAACCATCAAACTCTATCGGACAGCCTACAAAACCATCGTCGATACGGTGGCTGAAGGTGGAGATGTACTTTTTGTCGGGACCAAAAAACAGGCCCAGGAGAGCATCAAGGAAGCCGCCGTAAATAGTGGTATGTACTGGGTCAATAACCGCTGGCTTGGCGGCATGATGACAAACTTTAATACCATCAAAAAAAGTATTAACCGGCTCCATAAGCTGGAGACCATGAAAGCCGACGGAACCTACGAATTATTGCCGAAAAAAGAGGTTCTTAAATTAGAGAAGAAGCGGGAAAAACTTGAAAAGAACCTGGGTGGAGTCAAAGAGATGAAGAAAGCTCCAGCCTGTATCTTTGTTATTGATACCAGGCGTGAGGCGATAGCCGTGGCCGAAGCCAATAAACTTGGTATCCCGGTAGTCGCGATTGTTGATACCAACTGCGATCCCGACGCTGTTGACTATGTGGTTCCCGGTAATGACGATGCCATCCGGGCGATCAAACTCTTTTGCAACAGTATTTCCGAGGCCTGTATTGAAGGCAAGGCCTTGCGTGATGAGCGGCTTCGGGCGCGTGAAGAAGAGGATGTCGAAGTGATAGTCGATGAGGGCAAGATGCCGATCGTCGAAAGGGTTGGTGAGGAAGAAAGCACTGACACAAAGCCTGAACCGGAAGAGGCTAAAGCGGAAGCTTAGATCAGGTTAATAAAATAATTGGAGATTATATAATGGCTCAAATTACGGCGGCAATGGTCAAGGAACTTCGCGAGAAGACCGGTGCCGGAATTATGGATTGTAAGGGTGCTTTAAAAGAGAAAGATGGCAACCTTGAAGAGGCTTTGGTCTTTTTGCGTGAAAAAGGGCTGGCTTCAGCCTCTAAGAAAGGTGGTCGCATAACCTCGGAAGGGTTGGTCTCTTCCTATATTCACGCCGGTGGAAAAATTGGAGTTATGATTGAGGTTAATTGTGAGACCGACTTTGTTGCCAGAACTGATGGTTTTGTCGATTTTGTCAAAGACATCGCCATGCATATTGCTGCGGCGGCGCCGGTCGTTTTAAGGCGCAAAGATATGCCAGCCGATGTTGTTGAAACTGAACGCGGTATTTTTCGAACCCAGGCCTTAGATAGCGGTAAGCCGGAAAAAATCGTCGACAAGATTATCGACGGTAAGATAGAAAAATTTTTCAAGGAAAATTGTCTGATGGAACAGGCTTTTGTCAAGGATACCGACCTTTCCATCGAAGATTGCATTAAACAGATGATCTCCAAAACCGGTGAAAATATTAGTGTCCGACGCTATTCCCGCTTTGTTATGGGCGAAGGTCTTGAGAAAAGAAGTTGCAATCTGGCCCAGGAAGTGGCCGACCAACTTAAATAGTGCGCAACCTGTAAAGAGGGAGATTCATCATTGTCTGAACTATCTTCTGGAACTCCCATGAACTCCAAACCGGTCTTTCAACGGGTTTTGCTGAAACTTTCCGGCGAAGCCCTGATGGGGGCTGGCGAGTATGGTATCGAACCTTTGGCGATCTCCGGTTTCGCTGAAGAAATTGTCGAGATTCACAAGCTTGGTTTACAGATTGCAGTTGTCATCGGCGGTGGTAATATCTTCCGCGGCATAACCGCTTCGGCCAAAGGCATGGATCGCTCGACGGCGGATCATATGGGGATGCTGGCCACCGTAATCAACGGTTTGGCCTTGCAGGATGCAATTGAACGCCTTGGCGTGAAGGTTCGGGTAATGACAGCGATTTCGATGCATGAAGTTGCCGAGCCCTATATTCGTCGTCGCGCCGTACGACATCTTGAAAAAGGTCGGATTGTTATATTTGTTGCTGGCACCGGCAACCCTTTTTTCTCAACCGATACGGCGGCAGCTTTAAGGGCGATGGAGATTCAAGCAGATATCATTCTTAAAGGCACCAAAGTTGATGGTATCTATGACAGTGATCCGGTTACTAATCCTAAGGCCCGTCTTTTTGATCAACTCACTTATCTGGATGTTCTACAGAGAGGTCTGAAGGTCATGGATGCGGCGGCAATCTCAGTTTGTATGGATAATAATCTGCCTATCCTTGTCTTTAACTTGACTGAACCGGGAAATATCAAACGCGCGGTCTGTGGTGATGATATCGGAACGCATGTAGGCAAAGTTTTCCATAACACCGTTAAAGAGGAGTGAGCTATGAGCCTGGAAATGGTTACTGAAGTTCTCGAAGACTGTAAAGAAGGCATGCAGAAAGCGATAGAAGCTTTGAAGCGGGATTTGGGCCGGGTTCGTACAGGCAGAGCTTCTCTATCCTTGCTGGACGGTATAAAAATTGACTATTTTGGTACCATGACACCTTTAAATCAGGTAGCTTCACTGGCTATACCGGAAAGTCGCCTGATCTCGATACAGCCTTGGGACAACACTATAATCCCTCTTATTGAAAAAGCCATCAATAAATCAGATTTGGGCATCAATCCCGGCAACGATGGTAAACAGATTCGCCTAGCGATTCCCCGTCCCACCGAAGAGCGCCGTAAGGAGTTGGTTAAAGTCGTTAAAAAAATTGGCGAGACCAGTAAGATTTCGTTACGTTCCAATCGTCGAGATGGTATCGAGATGCTCAAATCTTTGGAAAAAGATAAAGATGTCACTGAGGACGAAAATAAAAAAGGCCAGGCTGAAATTCAGAAACTGACTGATGATTTTGTCAAAAAGGTTGATGCCGTTATTGTGGAGAAAGAAAAAGAAGTAATGTCAATCTAGCGCGGGAACTCCGCAAGTAAGTGTTTTTATCAGGTTATTTTCTTGTTTTTAAAACAAGAAAATAACCTGTAAGTCACTAAAAAACTAAAATGGAGGAAAGAATGTACGTAATTAATGATGAATGTGTAGCTTGTGGTACTTGTGCGGAAGAGTGTCCGGAAGATGCAATCTCCGAATCTGGTGATGTATACGTAATCGACCAGGAAAAATGTATTGAGTGCGGAGCTTGCGTTGATGTCTGCCCGACTGATGCTATTGATGAAAAATAGTATTTTCCCCATAGCTGAATAAAAAAAGGCTGTCAGAAATGACAGCCTTTTTTTATAGAAGTACACCAACCTTTACGAATTTAAGTTGACTTTTCCTTTCGGTAAACGTAAATATCGTCACCGTTGTAAATCACTAACATTAGCGGCGAAGGTAAAAGATGTTTGGTCTCGGACTTACGGAAATAATAATTATTCTGGTTGTGGCACTGTTAGTTGTCGGGCCCAAGAAATTGCCGGAACTGGCCAAAACTCTGGGCCGCGGTCTGGGTGAATTTAGACGGACAGCGGATGAGTTCAAAGAGAGCATCTACAAGGATGAGGATTCTTTAGCTGATGATCGACAAAAAAGCGAGCAGCAACGTCAAGTCAGCAAGATTCAGCACTCTGAAGATCATCCCGCCTCAACATCCGGGGAGTCGGGTGAAGAAAACTCTGAAAATGAAACCACTCTTGCCGAGGATCGGGGTGAGAATGAGAGCCCAGAAGCCGGATCATGAGTTCGAGTAAAACTGAAAACCATGAGCAACAAGAGTGTGAGATGCATCTCACGGACCACCTTGAGGAACTTCGTAAACGTCTTATAGTCGTCTTTGTTGCAATCGCCGTGGCTACGGTCGGCTCCTATTATTTCGCTGAGGATCTCTTTCGTCTGCTCATGAGTCCCCTGCTTGGGGTAATGCCGGCAGAAAGCGGGTTGATATTTACCAGCCTGACTGAAACCTTTTTTACCTACCTCAAAATTTCACTCCTGGCCGGTTTTTTTGCGGCTTCCCCGGTTGTCATTTATCAAATATGGAGATTTTCAGCTCCGGGACTTTACGCTAAAGAGAAGCGTTATGTCTTTCCCTTTGTTTTTTTTGCCACAGTTTTTTTCGTCGGCGGGGCTACGTTTGGCTATTTTGTCGTTTTTCCCTTTGGTTTTAAATTTTTTATGGGTTTTGCCACCGACTTCATAACGCCGATGCCGACTGTCAAAGAGTATTTCTCTTTTTCGGTGCGCCTACTCTTTGCTTTCGGAGTTGTTTTTGAACTACCGGTCGTGACTGCCTTCCTCGCCCTTTTCGGTCTGATAAGTTCTAAAACCCTGGTTAATAAACGTAAGTATGCCGTCTTAGGATCGTTTGTCGTGGCCGCCCTTTTAACGCCGCCCGATGTTGTCAGCCAGTTGATGATGGCCGGACCAATCATTGTACTCTACGAGGTGAGTATTGTTGTTGCTCGGATTTGCGGCCGCAAAAAAACGGATAACGACGAATGAATATTCTTCCTCTTTATGACGGTCTGCCCAAAGCCCGCCTGCTCCGACAGCTACTGACAGCCTTGAGTGATGGTGAGTTGGCGATAATTCCAACCGATACCAACTATGCAGCGGTCTGTTCTGCGGGAAGTAAAAAGGGAATCAATCGACTCTATGCCCTGCAAACCGGCCGGCATGAAAAAAAAATCACTCTTTTGTGCGCCGATTTAAAAGATATCAGCCTCTATGCCAATGTCACTAACCCGGCATATCGTTTGATGAAGAGCTTGATTCCCGGCCCTTACACCTTCATTCTGCCAGCCTCTCGTCTGGTTCCTAAAATGGTGCTTACCAAACGTCGAACCGTCGGTATCCGGACTCCGGATCATGCTGCTTGTCTGACGATCCCGGCTGAGCTCGGCACCGCTTTGCTGGCCGTCAGTGTCAAGGATGTCTCAACCCGAGGTGACTCAGTTTCAGCTTTGGAAAGTGCTTTTCAAAATAAAATCAGTTACCTTTTCGATGCCGGGAACATTGATTCAGAGTCATCGACGATTCTTGATCTGACGGGCAGTGAGTATGAAATTATCCGTCAAGGAAAAGGAAAAATCTAAAATGAACGTGAAAAGGTTGACGAAAGCCGGGATGATTTGCTAAGAAGAACTTGTCTCTTTAATATTTACCGAGGATAAATCGATTATGGGCAGACTGATTAAAGTACTTGTGGTTCTTGTTGTAGTTTTAGGGGGTGCCGCATTGATTGCGGCAAGCTACTATTTTGCCCCTGTTATAAAAGCCAACCAACGTGGTGTGGTGATGACGGGTGAGGCTGACCAGGAAAAAAATTTAACCGTCTTGGCTCCGGGAAAACACTATTGGTTTATCTCGGGGTATAACCCGATTACGACCACGCTGACCTCTATTGAGATCAGCGAAAAAGAGCTTTCCCTTTCGGATTCCGCTAATGGAGAGGACTCTGGACTGTTGCTGACAACCAAAGATGGTGATAGAATTAGAGCCGAGTTCACGGTTTGGTATCGAGTAATTCCGGCTCAGGCCGGATTGTGTCTGGCAGCGTTAGGTGATGGTGATGTAGATAAAATAGTTACCGAAATAATTACAACAACCGTTCGGGAACAGGCCGCATACCTTGATGCCGGAACCTTTTATGACGGCAATGTGCAATCTGGATATATTGAATCAGTCAAAAAAGATGTTGACCAGCAGCTTTTGACTCGCGGCCTGGAACTGACGCTTTTCAAATGTAATAAACTCCATTTTTCAGCGGCCTTGTTGAAAAAAGTCGAGGAGATCAAAAAAGCCCAAGCAATTATTGAGATCAACAAAGTCAAGGTAAAAGCTGCTGCGGTGGCTGCCCAGGAAACTGAAGAGGCCGCCAAAGGCCGAAAGCTAGCCGCACTACAGGAGGCCCAAGCCCGCAAAGAGAGTGTTATCATGGCTTCCGAGGCCCAGGTGATTGCGGCAAAAAATTGGGTGGCGGCAGAAACGATCAAAGCTGAAATAATGCTGGTTCGCAGCAAGGCTAAAGCTGAAGCAATGCAGATTGAAGCTGCGGCAAAAGTCTTTTCCGGCCCGGAAGGAGAGCGTTTTCTACGTTATCGAATCGCTGATTCTCTGGCTGAAGCATGGTCACAGCGCAACCATAACAATGCCGTTTCAGATGGTATCGGCTTGGACGGTATGGCTATAGGTATCACCTCTCTTTCCGAACCCGTAAGGTAGCTGTAAAAAAACAGTAACTATTCAGGTGCCCACCATAAAGTTACAATAAATAGTAGCGAACTTTGCTTCGCTCTCATAAACGGGGTCAAAGCTGGGGTGCTGGCGCACCTTGTTCCAGCAATGACCCCAATCCCGGCATTTTGATACAGAACCTGAATAGTCACCAAAAAACAAATAAAAGGGGCGGGATAGCTTAAGCTGCCCCGCCCCTTTTTGTTTTTTTGATTTGATGCATTCGTAAAAAGTCAAGGGATGGCTAAGTAAAAATTTCGATAGACGCCCCGCAGGAAGTGCCCTTGGGGTGCAAGATGTTTTGGTTTTTCAGGCGCGAGACCATACATGTAGTATGGTCGAGTGCCTGGAAAACCAAAACAACGCAGGATATCGGAACTTTTTACTTAGCCATCACTTTTTTGGTTCTAGGTCAGCCAGTATCTGATCCAGACTTTCCTCATCATTCATATCTAATTCCAGCTCTATAAAATCTTTGTCGGGATTCTCTGATGAAACTTTGAGATCAATATCGCTCTCAAGATCACTCGCCGAAAACTCAAAAGGGATATCATTTTCCAAGGGTTCGTCGAGCTCAAGTTTATCATCATCCGTCAATAGATTAAATTCGGTTTTTTGGTTCTCCTCTCCGGCGGGCGGCTCCTCGGTTCCGTCATTGTCGGCACTAAAAGAAGGAGTCAATTCAAAGCTATCAGTCGTATCGGTATTGGATTCCAACTCAATCTTCGGCCCATTTTCCAAGGCCTCTTTCTGGTTAGACCGAGACTCCATCCCATTCATACTGCCAAGTGTTCCGAGCTCTGAAAAAACACCTCCTGACAACTCTTCAACCGGCTGTTTCTCAGGCACCGAGGAAACGGGTGGTTGGTTAGAGAGTAATGGAGAAAAATCCTTTTTTGCAGAAGCAGAAGAGGACACCTCAAACGTCTGAGTACTTTCAGTTTCTGTTTTACCGGTCTCAGATTTTCCATCCTCTAAGGCTTCATCTTCAAGCCCGGCAAAGAAGGTTGGTTCGCCCATTTTCAGATTGAGAGCTTTGCGACTGTCTTCAAGAAGCTCGCCACATTTTTTGCATTTTTTCAGGTAATCAAAACTAGTGTAGCTACATTTAGGACACTTCACAAAAACCCCCCCGACCTGGTTGCGAAAAAAGAAATTTCCTCAAATATTATTCTTGAGAAATTGTACAATAGTAAGGGCGGAAACAACCGCAGTTTCAAGGCGCATAATCCGTTTGCCCAAACTTATTACCATATAGTTACGTGAGCGCAGAAAATCAATCTCATTATCGTCGAAACCACCTTCCGGGCCCAGAGCCAGTCTGGTTGCTGCATTTTTTTTCAGATTCCACTCTTTAGCCGCTAAGGCATCAGGAGCCCGGGGATGGAAAACAATTTTGTCGACAAAGAGAGTTTCATCCTTATAATTTTCATCAAGATCATTAAGAGCTGTCGGCTGGTCTATTTGAGGCAGATACAGGTTGCCGGATTGTTTGAGGCTGGCAATCGCAATGTGTTGCCAGTGCCGGCATTTTTTTTTGATCTTTTCCTGAGAGTCGATGCGCACAACCGTTCTGGAGGTGAGTAGGGGGGTTATCCGGGAGACCCCAAGCTCAACTGCCTTTTGGACTATAGCGTCCAGTTTTCCACTTTTTGGTAGAGCGACCAGAAGTTGCAAGGGTAATGGTTGAGTAAAAGTTTCAGATTTTGTAATTTCAACCTGTAACTCATTTTTCAGGTTGTCAACCGCCGCAATCCTGCCTTGATAGGATTTCCCTCGGCCATCAAGAAAATCGATATGATCACCAACCCGGCGCCGCAATACGCTTATCTGGTGGCGGAATTCATCTCCGGTAAAAATTGCCTTGTGACTATTTATGGCTTCTGTATAAGCAAAGTTTGACATTTTTAACAAGCTATTTTCGTACCGGAGTAGCTGTTCAGGTTGTTTAAGCTACTTGATACGGGCAAAAAGATCGAATTCATGGCAATCGTGGATCTCAACATCAACGATTGTACCAGGTTCGGCGTCACCTTCTGTAATATAGGTCAAGCCATCAATTTCCGGAGCCTGGAAGGCGGTTCTTCCTTGAAGCAAAAGGTCACTCTCCTGGCTGAGACCTTCAATCAATACTTTTCTTGTCCGACCAATCTCCGCCCGTAAGCGCTTTTCAGTGATACTTTGCTGAACCTCAAGTATAGCCTGTAAACGATCCTCTTTCAAGGGGGTTGGAATCTGTTGTGAAAATTGGGCGGCCCGGCTGCCTTCCTCCGGCCAATAGGAGAAGGCACCTAAGAAATCAAAAAAACCTTCTGCGACAAAATTAAGTAATTTGCTGAAATCTTCTTCACTCTCTCCGGGAAACCCGACAATAACCGTACTGCGCAGGAACAGATCGGGAATCTTTTTTTTCATAGATTCCAGGGTTCGACAAATATCTTTAGAGCTATCATGGCGGCCCATGGCTGCTAAGACAGGGTCACTGATGTGCTGAATCGGAATATCCACATAACTGCAAATCTTGCTCTCTTGGGCTATTAAGTCAATAAGTTCAGTGGTTATCCTGTGAGAATAGGCATAGAGCAGTCGCAGGCGACCAAGTGAAGGTATCCGGCTTAAGGCTTTGAGCAGATCCGTAAGTTTGGGCTTTTCGGTAAGGTCGTTGCCATAGGCGGTAATGTCTTGAGCGACAAGGTTGATCTCCTGCACCCCGGCGTCCACCATATGTTGGGCCTGCATGGTCAGGGTCTCAAGCGGTACACTCTGCTGGAACCCTTTTATACTCGGAATCATACAGTATGAACAGCGATTATTGCAGCCTTCGGAGATTTTAAGATAACTATAAGCTAAAGGAGGTGTTATCTGTTGCGGGACAGTGTGGAGTTCGCTGTAGTCTGGAGAACTGATTTCGCAAATGGTTTTACCTGGACGAGGGCTTATCAAAAACTTCTTGATGGCGGCCGGTATTTTATGAAAATCAGCGGTTCCGAAAAGTAGGTCGATCTCGGGAATCTCTTGGGAAATTGTTATTCCGTATCTTTGCGGAAGACATCCGGCAACGACTAAAATACTACAGCAGCCCTCATTCTTGAAGCCAGCCAGATATAATATCGTATTGATTGCTTCCTCAACCGCCGGCTGAATAAAGGCACAGGTATTAACGATAATTATTTCAGCCTCATCAGGCTCGGCCAGCAGCTGAAAACCATCCTTTAAAAGGAGGTAGACGAGTTTTTCGGCATCAACTTCATTTTTGGGACAGCCCAGATTAACGACGGCGGTTTTCAGCATAGTTGCATTCGCACCCCAAGGGCACTTCCTGCGGGGCGTAAAAAGTTACGGAATGGCGATGGCTAAGTAAAAATTTCGATAGACGCCCCACAGGAAGTGCCCTTGGGGTGCAAGTTGTTTTGCTTTTCCAGGCGCGAGATTATACATACGGTATGTCGAGTGTCTGGAAAAGCAAAACAACGCAGGATATCGGAACTTTTACGACGCCATCAAACTTTAACTGTATCAATCCAGTTATTGAGATCGGGCTGTGTACCGTATTGAATCCCGGTTATTTCGTCAAAAAGTTTTTGTGAAAGTTCTCCGACTTCGCCACCGTTGATAGTTGTGTTGTTCTCTTTGTATTGGATGGAACCTACCGGTGAAATGACCGCCGCAGTCCCGGTACCGAACATTTCCCGCAAGCGACCGTCACTGCCAGCCTGCATGACTTCATCAATGCTGATCTGTTTTTCAACCACCGGAATATTCCAGTCATTAAGGATTTTAATGGTTGAATCACGGGTGATACCGGGTAGAATGCTGCCGTTTAGAGGGGGGGTAATGACTTGGTCATCGATCTTTACCATAATATTCATGGTTCCGACCTCTTCCAGCCATTTCAATTCATGGGCATCAAGCCAGAGAACCTGAGTGAAACCTTTTTTCTGGGCATTTACGGCGGCCAGCAGACTGGCGGCATAGTTGCCTGGGGTTTTGATTTCTCCGATGCCGCCGCGAACGGCCCGCACGAACTTATCTTCAACCATGATTTTTACCGGATTGAAACCTTCGGAATAATAGGCTCCGACCGGTGAAAGAATAATCATCAATTTATAAGTATGCGAAGGACGGACACCCAGAAATTGATCGGTAGCGAAGATAAAAGGCCGGATATATAGAGCTGTGCCCCGGTCTGAAGGGATCCACCGGTTGTCAACCTCAAGCAGCTTTTTCAGACCCACAAATAAATCTTCAACATCAATTTCAGGAATACAGACTCTTTTTGCCGAATTATTAAACCTCCGAAAATGATCACGGGCGCGAAAGAGATTGATATTACCGTCGTGGGCCCGAAAAGCTTTCATACCCTCGAAAATCGCTTGACCATAGTGAAGAGCCATCATCGAAGGATCTATCTGGATGGGCCCATAGGGTTCAATCCGGGTGCCATGCCAACCCTTTTCCAGGTTGTAATCCATGACCAGCATATGATCACTGAAATGAACCCCGAAACCGAGCTCGTCGGTAGTTGGAATAGTTTTATGTTTTTTACTTAATTTAATAGCTATATCCTTCATTTCCGTATCCTTCTTCCTTTCTTATTGTTGGTAACTATTCAGGTTGTTGCCTTGAAGCTGTAACTGATGGTGACTAACTCTGCTTCGCCCTCATAAACGGGGTCAAAGCTGGGGTGCCGGCGCACCTTTTACCAGCAATGACCCCAACCCGGAAAGTTTATTGAATTAATCGGTTGTTTCGGTCATGACTATCCGGTGTTTAAGTAAATCCAGCTCTTTAATGGATGCCTGGATCGTCAGACGATCACCAAAAAGTCCAACCAACTCAATTCCTCCCTCTTCAAGAGGGGTGATGAGTGAAACATCTTCCATGAGAAGTTTTTCGCCGCCTGCCTGATCCAGCAGGTAAGCACTTGATTGACACATATTCAACTCCATTTTCAGACATTTTGCCGGTTTATACTGCGTTGTTACGAACATCGGCATTTTCTTTATCACAGGGAATTGCCTTAGCACAAGCCCATAGAAGTAACAATCATTAAAAAAATTATTAATGACATGGTTGATGGTATCAAGGTTTAAAGTTGACAGTATTACCAGAATCAAATAGAATGTTGCCAACAGCTTACTTTTACGAAACCATTAACGGATTGGACAGGGGAGACGGTTTTTTAAGATGGGATTAGTTGTACAAAAATATGGTGGTACCTCAGTTGGCTCAATTGAGAGAATCAAGAATGTGGCCCAGCGAGCAGTAGCCACCAAAAAATGCGGCAATCAGGTTGTTGTCGTACTTTCAGCCATGTCCGGTGAGACCGATCGCCTAATTAGTCTGGCCAATGAAATAGATCCTGAACATAATCGCCGAGAGCATGATGTGTTGGTCTCTTCTGGAGAGCAGGTTTCCATAGCTCTTTTAGCGATGGCTATTGAAACTTTGGAAGAAAAAGCTATCTCTTATCTGGGTTCACAGATTACAATCAGAACCGATAGAGATCACAGCCGGGCCCGAATCATTGATATCGATGGCAGTCGGATCAGGAAGGCTCTGGATGAGGGGTCGATTGTCGTAGTTGCCGGTTTTCAGGGTGTTGATGCGGACGGTAATATCACAACTTTGGGGCGGGGGGGCTCGGATACCAGTGCCGTGGCCGTCGCTACGGCTTTGTCGGCTGATGTCTGCGAGATTTATACTGATGTCGATGGGATCTATACAACCGATCCCAACATCTGTAGTCAGGCTCGTAAGCTGGATCGGATATCTTATGATGAGATGCTGGAGTTGGCTAGTCTTGGAGCTAAAGTATTACAAATTCGCTCAGTTGAATTTGCCCAAAAATATGGAATGCCGATTCACGTTCGATCGAGCTTTTCCGATAGTCAAGGAACTATTGTCTGTAAGGAGGAAAAAGGTATGGAAAAAGCCATCGTTTCCGGCGTTGCATATAACAAAAATGAGGCTAAAATTACAATTTGCGGAATTCCTGATCGACCCGGGATTGCGGCTGCTATCTTTTCCGCGATATCGGCCCAGGGGATTGTTGTCGATATGATTATTCAGAACACCTCAGCTGAAGGACTGACCGACTTAACCTTCACCGTACCAAAACTCGACTATGACCATGCCCTGACCTCATTGCAGGAAATCAATCAGGAGATTGGCGCCCAAGATATTAATGGTGATAAAAATATCGCCAAAGTCTCAATTGTCGGCATCGGCATGCGTACCCATGCCGATGTTGCCAGTCGCATGTTTGCAACCCTGGCCCGGGAAAACATTAATATAATGATGATCAGTACCTCCGAGATCAAGGTCTCCTGCGTAATTGCCGAAAAATATACGGAACTGGCAGTACGGGTTTTACATCAGGAGTTTGAACTGGCTGAAGAAACCAAAATCGAAGGCTGATGGCTAAGTAAAAAGTTCCGATATCCTGCGTTGTTGTGGTTTTCCAGACACTCGACATACTACATGTATAGTCTCGCGCCTGGAAAACCAAAACAACTTGTCTATCGAAATTTTTACTTAGCCATCACAGGTGGGGGAGATGCATTCTTAAGGTGACCGACTTATGATAAAGATATATGACACAACCCTTCGGGATGGAACCCAGGCGGAAGATATTTCTCTGCTGGCTGACGATAAGGTTCGGATTGCCCGCCGCCTGGATGCTTTCGGTATCCACTACATCGAAGGCGGCTGGCCGGGTTCGAACCCTAAAGATTTCAGTTTTTTCAACAAGATTAAAGAGGTTGAGCTGAAGCAGGCCAAAGTGACGGCTTTCGGCAGCACCCGAAAACTGGAAAACCAGGCTGAACATGACTTAAACCTCAAGGCGATTGTTGAATCCGGGGTTCAGGTAGCCACTATTTTCGGTAAATCCTGGGATTTTCATGTCCTTAACGCTCTTCACATCACCCTGCCTGAAAACCTTATGGTCATCGAAGACTCTTTGGCTTTTTTGAACCAACATATGGCAGAGGTTTTCTATGATGCCGAACATTTTTTTGACGGCTTTAAAAATAACCGAAATTACGCCCTGGCAACCCTGAAAGCGGCTCAACAGGGCGGGGCTCAATGCCTGATCCTTTGTGATACCAACGGCGGCACTCTACCGGATGAACTGACCGCAATTATAGATGTCGTTCGTCAGGAACTGGGAGAAGAGACCTCCTTAGGCATCCACGTACACAACGACTCCGAGACTGCCGTTGCCAGCTCACTGCTGGCCGTACGCCACGGGATTACGCAGGTTCAGGGAACCATCAACGGTTTTGGTGAACGTTGCGGCAATGCCAACCTGATTTCCATCATTCCCAACCTTCAGATCAAGATGGGATACAACGTCATTAATCCGGAAAATTTAAGTAAGCTCGCTTCGTTGTCACGTTATGTTGATGAGATTGCCAACAAGCGCCACAACCGTCACCAAGCTTTTGTCGGTCGCAGCGCCTTCGCTCATAAAGGCGGTATCCATGTCAGCGCAGTTCAGAAAGACCCCCAAACCTACGAACATATAGATCCGAAATCGGTCGGCAATAGACGGAGGGTGCTGATTTCCGATCTTTCCGGCCGCAGCAATATTATCTATAAAGCCAAAGAGTATAACCTTGATTTAGGCTCCAAAGAGGAGACCGAAGAGATTTTGAGACGGATTAAGGATCTTGAAGAGAAAGGTTTTCAATTTGAAGGTGCGGAAGCCTCTTTTGAGCTTCTGGTCAAAAAGACGACCGGTAGTTATAAGCCGATTTTTAATTTTATGGGATTTCGTGTCATGGTTAACAAGTTCAGACATGACCGTCCGCCATTGACCGAAGCAACCGTCATGATTGAGGTCGGCGGTGTCATTGAACATACGGCTTCGGTCGGGGAGGGGCCGGTTGACGCTCTGAACCGGGCTTTGCGAAAAGCTCTGGAAAAATTTTATCCGGATCTTAAAAATGTCAAACTGGAAGACTACAAGGTTAGAATACTTTCGTCTGATAAAGGTACCAGTTCGGTTACCCGGGTTCTGATCGAATCAAAAGACGACCAAGGTAATAAATGGGGAACGGTGGGGGTATCAACCAATATTATTGAGGCCAGCTGGCAGGCTTTGGTTGATGGTATAGAATATAAATATATGCGTAAAGGAGGCGACCAGTGCAACACCTAACCGCCATCCTGACAATCAGTGATCGCGGCTCCAAAGGCGAGCGCCGGGATTTGAGTGGTCCGGCTTTACGGGAACGTTTAGAAAAAGCCGGCGATTTTTCTGTGGTCGCAGAAAAGATTGTCAGTGATGAACCTGATGAGATCAAAGCGGCCCTTACTAAATGGTGTGACAGTGGTGATATCGCCCTGATTCTAACCACCGGCGGCACCGGGTTTTCACCCCGCGATCTAGCCCCGGAAGCAACCATGGCGGTAATTGAGCGACCGGCCCCCGGTTTTGCCGAAGTAATGCGTTTTGAGAGCCTTAAAATTACCCCTCATGCTATGATTTCAAGGGCGGTGGCCGGGATTCGCGGCACCACCCTGATTATCAATTTCCCCGGCAGTCCGAAAGCCGCCCGGGAGTGTCTTGAATTTATTTTGCTGGCTCTGCCGCATGCCCTGGAAAAACTGGCCGGTGATCCATCCGATTGTAGCTCGTAAAGAGACGGATAGGGCAATTGTTTCTCTTTACTCATGCCACTTTAAAAGATCTTTCCGAGATTCAAGCAATAGAGCGGGCCTCTTTTAACAACCCGGACAAACGGAATTTATACTATGGATGAACAAAATGATAGTCGTCGGCAATATCCCAGGGTAGAGGTTAAAGCGCAGGTTGAATTTTTTGTGGATGCTGATATTGTCTCGGCAGAAACTATCGACATCTCGGATAGTGGTTTGCGGATCACCACCCGGGAGCCAGTAAAAACAACCCTTAGGATTACTGAAAATGATGGCAAAGTTAAGGAATACCAAGCCGAAATGGTTTGGGCCCGCCAAGATTCTGGTGAGAGAATGACATTCGGACTCAAGTTTATCGATGACGAAAACAAGGTGCTTGATTTTGTATCTTTTTAATAGTGAAGTAGTAAGCAATCAAAAACTCTCTCAAAATATTTACCGCTTACGTCTCAAGGCCGCAAAAGATTTCTGCCGGGCGGCAGCGCCGGGGAAATTTGTTATGCTCGGCACCGTCGATGGTCTTCTTGACCCACTTCTGCGACGACCTTTCGGTATCTGTCGCTGGGGGAGTGACTGGTTTGAGGTCGTTATCAAAGTCGTCGGCAAGGGGAGTTGTCAGTTAAGCAATCTTGCAAAGGGAGTTTTGGTGGCTGTCCACGGTCCTTTGGGAAATGGTTACCCGAACGCCGAATTAGAGAGTGAGCAAAAATCCCTTTTCTTAGTCGCTGGCGGGATGGGGATCGCGTCTATCGCCTCACAGCTCTTTTTCGCCCTTGACCGCAAGCAATCTTTAGTCGGAACTTTTTTACTTTATGGGGCCGCAAATATCTCGGAGCTGATCCTGCTCGATGAACTGACGGCCGCAAGTAGTAGTGGTTTGCAAATTCAGACAATTACCGATGATGGCAGTAGCAGCCGCCAGGGCTTTGTAACTCAGCTCTTAATCCATGAGTTGCAAACCCGGCCACAGAGTCGAGTTTTCGCGTGTGGCCCCGAGCCCATGCTGAAAAGTGTTCAGAAGATTTTGCAAGAGACCGGCTGTGATGGTTACCTGAGTTTGGAAAATCGGATGGCTTGTGGTTTTGGCGTCTGTTTAGGCTGTGTCCAGACGGTACTTTCTGAAACCAGTGAAACTGGGATGGAAACGGCAAAAGTTTGTACCAGGGGGCCGGTCTTTCCGGCCCAACAGGTGGTTTTCTAATGGTTGATCTTAAAGTTGAAATTGCCCCCGGAGTAATTTTAAAAAACCCGGTTCTGACGGCTTCCGGAACTTTTGGTTATGGCCGTGAATATGCTCCCTATTTCGACATAGCCAAACTTGGGGCGATAGTAACCAAAGGTTTGTCCCTGCAGCCGAAAACCGGTAACCCGGGCGTTAGAATTACCGAAACCGCCTGCGGTATGCTTAATAGCATTGGTCTGGAAAATATTGGCGTGGAAAAATTCCTGGCTGATGAACTTCCGATTTTACGAAAACTGGATGCAACCGTAATCGTCAACATTTTCGGCAATAACCAATCCGATTACGCAGCCCTGGCCGCAAAACTTGACGGCGTTACCGGAATTGCAGCCCTTGAAATCAACATCTCCTGTCCTAATGTCAAGGCTGGCGGCATTCAGTTCGGGACTGATCCTCAAGCTGCCGCAAAATTGATAGCCGCCGTTCGTAAAAAAACCTCGTTGCCCTTAATCACCAAACTTTCCCCCAATGTCAGCGACATTGTCGCGATTGCCAAAGCGGTGGAGGAGGCTGGCAGCGATTCTCTTTCTTTGATCAACACCTTGCTTGGTATGGCTATCGATCTCGACCGAAAACGCCCGATCCTGGGGAATGTTACCGGCGGTCTTTCCGGCCCGGCCATCAAACCGGTAGCTCTGCGTATGGTCTATCAGGTTGCCCAAGCCGTATCGATCCCGATTATCGGGATCGGTGGTATCACAAGTGCCCGAGATGCTTTGGAGTTCCTGCTGGCCGGAGCTTCCGCAATTGAGATAGGCACGGCCAACTTCATCAATCCACAGACCGCCATCGAGATTGTCGAGGGAATTGAAAACTATCTCAAGGGCCAGAAGTGTGCCAAAATAACCGATTTTATAGGTAAACTCGAAAAGGTCTAAAGGGTTACACTTAACCCTTCTCGGGCAGTCTCCTAAGATTTATCTTTTCGATGAGCTTCGTAACGATTCAGGTAGGCAACGATATCATTTTTGCTGGCTTTGTGAGGGAATTTAAACTCAACGGCTAAACGGTATCGTTTCTCAAAGGTTGACTTGTAACCTCCGACTTCTTCACGAATTACCCGAGCCATAAAATTTCCCGGCAATACACCTTCGGGAAGCTTTTCCCCCTTTTCAGGGGTCTGAAATTCGGCTAAAAACAAAGTCCCGGGCTGGAGCAGAGGGCAAGCTGTGGCAAAACACATCCCTCCACCGCCTAAGTTAAGAGTCTGACCGATATAGGGACCGATAACCTCCTTTCCCTTGATTATCGAAAAGGAGAAGGGGAGTTGAATGTCGCAACGATAAAAACCGCGCTGATTGTCTTGCTCTTTTTTCATCAGCTCCTACCGCACTGCAATAGTGTCCCAGGTTGAACAACGGGGACATTTCCAGACCATTTCATCAAGTTTAATACCGCATTTTCGGCAACGATAGGGTTTTTCGAAGCGCAATTGCGTGGAAAAGAAATTGCGCACCAATAAATCATAAAGATCCTCGTTACCCTCACCCGAAAGCCGTATTTTGTTTAGCAGGTTACTGACCAGGGAGAAGACTTCCGCATCTCCACTTTTTTCACTCATTACCCGTTCGAGACGCCTGCCAGCTTCGCTCAAACGTCCTGACTTGATCAGCCAGGCGATATAAGCGAGGTTAAATTTTTTCTTCTTACCAAACTCTTTAAGGTGACGAGAGAAGAATTCCTCTTCGATCTTGCTTCTTTCATCTTCAGCTAAACCGGAAAAACGGTTGGTCACCAGAGTAACAAAGTCAGGATTCAGTATAAAGGCCCTCTCCCAAGCGGCCAGGGCCTCTGCTACATGATTCTCGCTCTTTAAAAAATCTCCATAATGAAGCCAGGCATCAATACAGCTATCATCAAGTTCTAAGGCCTGCTTAAAAAATTTCAGGGCTTTATCTCGGTTTTTCGTGACCTCCGCAGCTTTAGCGACTTCCGTGGTTAAATGGGCAATTATGTTGGTTTCATTCTGGATAGATGGCGCTGCGTGGTGTAGAGCAAGAGCTTTTTCCCATTCCCGCAAGCTTACATAAAGGGAAGAGAGTTCCTTGCGGGCGGCATAATTTTTCGGATCCCGAACTAGGATCTCTTCGAAAGTTCGACAGGCACGATCAAGCAAGCCGGCTCGTTTATAGTCGAGACCTATCTCAAAAAAAGTTTGTCGGCGTACCTCTTCAGGGAGATTGGGACGTAAAAGAATATCCCGATGCACCCGAATAGCCCGTTCCATCTCGCCAGTGTTACGAAAAAGCTGTCCTAGAGCTAGATAAATTTCAGCTGTGGTTGTATCAACGCGGGCGACTTTGACAAATTCGGCTACCGCCTTGTCGGTTTCATTGGCAAGCACATAAGTCAGTCCTTTGAAGTAGGTTCGCAAAAGATCCGACTCTATGGTGGTCAGTCTGTTTTCCTCTGCCTGGGGGTCGGTTCCACCGCCCGGTTGTCCAAAACAACGACGCAAGAATGCAGAGATTCTCTTTCTTCCCCAAAAAAGAAGAAGCAGGATAAATACTGCAAACAGAAGGTAATATAAAGGCATGCAGGGTGTTA
>DAOVTG010000153.1 GCA_030633185.1 Deltaproteobacteria bacterium | reverse complement strand
GGTTGGCATCGTTTTTTTTAAAGAATACCGATCGAAGAGTTGTTCTATTTGCTCAACTTCGACGAAAACTTTTCTGTCCTTCTTGATTGTTTCGGCTAACTGCGTGAAACTGGCTTGGGGGTTGTGGATAAATTCTACCAGAATCAAAACTGAAATTTCTGCTGGCAGTCGTTGTACAAGAAAATCAGGTATGAACAGAGCTTGTCGTTGTCTGTCCGCAATACGAGGTTCCGTTGTGAGATAGATATAGGAACGTCCTATCTTCTGGCGTTGCAGTTTTTTTTCCCTGTGTAATTGAGCCATTACTGAATGACATCGACAATGGAGTTTTTTGCCTAATTGTTCGGCAGTTATACCCGTTGGGCTTTTTGCAGCAAGGGAGACCAATGTTTTGGTTAAACTGCCTGCTCGGGAAAAGCCTATTTCGTGATAAAACCAAAGTCCGTCTCGATCGAATCTGGGAATAGAACTGAGTGTATACCATTTTCCGTTATGAGTGAAACTGCTGAGGTATCCCACCGTCACAAGAAATCGGCGAACCGATGGGATAGAATATTTTAGTTCCGCTGCCAGTGATTCGATCATCCAACATGGTCGCGTTGCAAAAAGGATAGAAATTTGTTTTTTGACTCTGATAATATCCGCCATAACGACCTTTTGATAAAGTATGGCACAAGTAGTTGCGTAACTACTTGAAATTGTTGAGTCCAACTGAGTTTTGGAGCCATAGAAAAAAAACTATAAAAGAACCGCCACATTTGCTAAATCTGGCTGTCAACATGTAAAACGCTTAACAATCGTAATACTTATGCACAGTTACCGTTTTTTTGAAAAACGATCGTTTCAGTACGCCGAAAAAAAGCCGCTGCACCACCATGTGTGGTTAAAAGTCAGCTCAAAACAGATATGCGTACATGACCGCGACTACTTGAATAAAAAAACAAAAATAAAAATGCCTTTTTAGGCATGCGGATAACCATGTCAGTTTCAAAACTGACTACTTTACAACACCCCTTAACAGATTCGATTGAAAACTTACTCAACCCGTAACAGACGAAAACCCAAACCAAGATAACGATAATTGGGTTTTCCCGGCCGCCGCAGAGCGCTGCGGGCAATCTTTGCAGCAACGTCCCAGCTCCCACCTCGCATTACCCGGAGGAGGCCAATTGATGGACCGATCGGATTTTCATCCGGACTCCGGTCATAATAGTTTTCACCATAGCGATCTCCACACCACTCCCAAACATTACCCAACATATCGTAGAGACCGAAATTATTGGCCGCGAAACTCCCCACCGGAGCATTTTCAACATAACCATCCACACACTCACAACCCGGCCAGTCAGGCCACTCCTGCCGGGCCGTCTGATCGACGAGATTGGCGTAAACACAGGATCCATGCGGGTCATCACCCCAAAACCAGGGACTTAAGGTGCCGCCCCGACAGGCATATTCCCACTCCGCCTCACTCGGAAGACGAAAGTTCCCGTTACCTTGAGCCGAAAGCCACTTGGCAAACGCCACCGCCTCCTTCCAGGAAACCCCGGCAACCGGCTGCCGGGGATCGTTCAGGGAACGATCTTTATAGTATCCACTGTCATGATCCATTTTAAAATGCCGATACTGCTCATTGGTCGCTTCATATCGACCAAGCCAAAAACCATCAACCTGAACACCATGCCGAGGCCCCTCATCGTTAAAATGACCAACTTCCGCAATGCTACTCCCCATCGCAAAACTGCCGCCTGCTACATGGATAAACTCCATTCCGGTTTCCGGTTCCACCCAGATCTTCAATAAAGATGACTCTTCAATTTCATCACCCTCGGCAAGATCACTGACAATAACCGACTCGGACTCATAAATCACCAACTCTTCTGAAGGATTTGAATCCAACGGAACAAAATATTCCTCACCGTTAATCACTAAGCTTATTTCTTTAATCCGCTCTTCGAGACCGGGGACTCTAAATCTCGTAGCATATCCGGAAATCTGCCGTATCGCATTAAGTTCATTGAGCCGTTTTGCCACGACCGCCAGTTCTCCACACTCGAGTGCCCGATCAATAGAATCAATATAAAATTCCGACTCAATCCGTTCGGCCGCATCCAGAGCCCAATCACAATCACCATCAAGATGCAGGATCTCACTATAATTTCGTAATGCCAAGGGATAATCACCGGTCTCTTCATCAGCCTCGGCTTGAACCCGTAATTCCCCAATTTTCACAAGGTCGGCACTAAGAATCGATAAATCACCTCGTAAGCAGTGGTCGTCAAGCAAAGCCCCGGTCATACGTTCGACGGCATCATGGAAAACCTCAATTTCGGCTCGCCGCCAACGGTCAGAAAGAGCAAAGAGCGGGCTCACTTTTTTGACCGTTTCAACATTACTCCAGAGTTTTCGTTTCCCGGCATACAAGGTAAAAACAAGGGCTCTTTCATGACTTTGTTGACCATCGGAGTCTAAGGGCTCGGCTTGGGATGCCGAGATAATCGGCCTGTAATTGTAAGAGGAACAAAGATAGAGCGGTAACTGATTTAACTCTTCAAGATCGTTAACGTTCACCACCTCGCTAAAAAGCGCCCCCAAAGCCCGACGACAGCCATCTTCATAAACCTCGCCAAGCACCTCCTGAACCATCAAGTTTTCATCCCCAAGCAACAACCCGACCCTGAGGTTAAACTTTTCATCGTTCCCGCCGACAGTAAAACCCGACCCGGAGCGGGCGCAGACCAACAACAGCAAACCGACAAAAAATATAAATTTCAAACCGACACGAGCCATAGATTCCTACCGAACAAAATTACTGTGCGGGTTTTTGCGCCAATACTCCGGCAGCCCGCAGACCTAAAACACAGCATGGTTCCTTAAGTTTACCGGTTTTGAACGCGGCCTCAGCTTCAGTTTTTTTACCAACCCGGCTTAAAGCCATACTTAAACGAAAAAAGCAGTCCGCTCGATCCCCATCTTCAGTTATGGCCTGGTTCATGTATTTCACAGCCCGGCCATAATCTCCCCGCTGATAGTAAACCCAGCCGAGGGTCTTAGATTCCCAGGCCATAAGCAAAGCTTCATCAAGATTAATATTTGCATCCGCCAAAAACCAGGCAAGAGCGTTGTAATGACCCTCTTTTTGGGGCTCTTGAGCAATTTTTTGACGTAAAATAGACTCTCTGTAAGCAAATTCCTGAAACGCTGCCTCAGCCCGGCCCATTTTCTTGTAAATACGGCCTAACAAAGTGTGTGCCTTATTTTTTTTACCATCAAATTCCAAAACTTTATGAACTTCAATCAGGGCCTTTTCAAGTTCTTCCTGCCGCTCATAAAAACGAGCTAGAGCAAAGTGAAGATTTAAATCTTTCGGATAGTTGCGAACCGCTCGCAACAAAACCTTTTCGGCAATTTTTACACCTTTGCTAAATTCATAAAAAAGGGCCAACTTTGCCACCGACAAACTGCTGTCGGGTTTTACTTTACAAGCAGCCAACAAGGCCTTTTCAGCCTCTTCATTATTACCCAACCGCAACCAGGCATCGGCCAGGATTCTTAACCTGTAATCATTTAACAAGTCATTATTAACGGCTAATTGATAGTGTTTTACAGCCACAGCAAGAAGATTGTAGCCAGTATAATATTCGGCCAGTGCAGCATGATAACCGGCATTTGTCGGATCCTCGTCGACTCCTTTTTTGAGATCCTTAAGATGATTTTCGGGCGGTTCACAGGGTTCTATAGGCTCATATCCATTGTCTATATCGGCAAACTCGAGATCTGAGGGTTTCTGAGAAACCGTTACCGGCTGAAAATCACCTAACTCATTATAGACCTTAATCAGATCGGCAAGCAATGAGGTTTTATCCGATTGCAGGTTGTAGGCGACTTTATAATTTGCCAGAGTTCTGCTAAAATCTTTCCTCTTTTGATAAAGCTCCCTCAACGCAAAAAAGGAGCTCTTTTCCTGCGAAAATTTTTGCCCCGCCTCTTTGAGGATGACCTCGATTTGAACCGGGCACTCGCTCTCAACATAAAAACCAGCCGGATCTCCATAATTGTCAGGACAATCAGGAAACAGACGAAGCGCTTTAAGGTATACGGCTTCAGCTTTGTTCAATCCGTCAAACTTCAAAAAAACATTGGCCGGAAACCTCTTTGGCCAACTAAATTTAAGGTTTTCATTTTTGTTTTCCAGGATCGCAGGCTGATTCGGCCGTACCAATTCCAGATCTTCCGGATTAATAAAGGAGCTCTTTTCCGGCGAAAATTTTTGTCCCACCTTTTCTCGAGCTCCCTCAACTTTAGCCGCATTCTCATCAGAGATCTTAAGTGCTAGTTTACGAAGCCCCTGTTTCACCCGCCAGTTATCCGGATCAATTTCGAGAATTTTTAGATATTCGCCCACAACGGCCTCAAACCGCCCCTCCTGCTTAAATTTGTCGGCCCGTTCATGTAACTGTTTGATCACCTTCTCCAATTTGCGCGTTTTTATCCTTTTCTCCAAGTCACTCTTAACAACCGGCAGCCAACCCCCAAGATTAAAATGATCAATAATATAAGGGTGTATAAACGGATTTTCTTGAGAACTCAAAGAGGTCGTGGTCGCAGTGAACCCAGCCCCCTTGATTTCCACACCAATTTTACCATCGACCTTCACCGTCAAGGTCATCATACCCAAATCCAACACTCTGCTACTCTTTGAAACCGGCCGGGAAATACCGACTGATACCGGGATGATCCCATTTTCCAGCTTGACCTTACTGAAACCATAAGCTCCTTCCCGAGGCAGGTTTACAACTGCGAAGTAACCTTTGGCATCCGGTTTTACCCCAAAAATCTCGGTCAATTCTTCAGGATCAGTTACCATCCGCTTGATTAAAATTTCAAAACCCGAAGAATCCGTCTGCCGTTTGCCGGCATAGCCATCCCACTCTACCTGCACCCGACCCAATAAAATAATAGTATCTGTTGAGGGGCTCTCCGAGGCAAAAATTGTAATCGAAGGCAAAAAGATCGAGACAATAACGGCAAACATGAGAGAATGGGAAAAATTAAGCCATCTATTTTGAACCACGAAAGTACACGGAAGTAGACAAAAGATTTTTCGTGGCTTTTCGTGGCTTTTCGTGGTTAAAAATATTTTCATCATTTTAAATTAGATTTCACTGGTAAGTGGCTAAAACTTTGATGCCCTCGTAAAAAGTCACGGGATGGCTAAGTAAAAATTTGCCAAACAGCTATCAGCCGACGGCCATCCCAATCCTGAGCCTGAACCGTTACTTCAGATCCAGCCCGTAAACAATTATTTTCGCTTTGATTTATCACCATAACCGGCAGATAATTGCGGCTGTGGCCGAACCAACCCGCTCCATAACGAATATCATCAACTCGGGTTTCAAGCAATACCTTAAGATTATTTCCGAGATTTTTCCTCGAAAAAACATCTTTCTTGTGACGGCCCAAAGCCCCGAGCTTTTTAGCCCGCGCCTTTTTCTCGGCTGCCGAAACCCGATCCGGCCAGGAAGCGGCCACCGTACCCCGGCGCGGAGAATAAGGAAAAACATGGAGATAACCAAGCTCCACCGCTTCAACCAGAGCCACAGTTTCCGCAAAAGATGTCTCATTTTCAGCCGGAAAACCAACAATCAAATCGGTTCCGATATTGAGCCGCCCGCTGCCTGCGGCGAGCAAGGCAAATATTTTTTCAATATCAGCCCGCCGATAGGGCCGTCCCATAGCCCCCAGAACCCGATCACTGGCCGACTGCAATGAGAGATGCAGGTGTTCACAAACCGGAGCTTGAGGATCAAGCAGCAGAGTCATTATCTCCGGGGTTATTTCATGCGGCTGCAAGGATCCGAGCCGCAAACGCAGCTCGGGAAATTTGTTAACCAACTGCAAGAGGAGAGAGGTCAGGCTGAAACCGGCCGCAACATCCTCCCCGTAACGGCCGATGTGAATACCGGTCAAAACCACTTCTCGAAAACCGGCAGCAACCAATTCGCGGCATTCAGCCAACACTTTTTCAGGCGGCAGACTCCGACAACGACCCCGCAGATAAGGAATAATGCAATAGCGACAAAAAGAGTTACAACCATCCTGGATTT
>DAOVTG010000111.1 GCA_030633185.1 Deltaproteobacteria bacterium | reverse complement strand
CGGCGGCATCCAGAGCGGAATGGATAGCTACAAACAAGAGTTGGTCAAAGATCTTAATACGGGACTCAACATAAAAAATGAAATCATCGGCCAAAGCATACTTGGAGGCAAAGAATTTGTTTCCCGGATAAAGGTTCTTTACAAGTATGCCGGCTTAAATAACCGCGAAGTTGGAGAGCTTTTCGAAGTTGGCTACTCTACCGTCAGCCAAAGCAGAAAACGTTTACTGGAAAATGCTGAAAAAAATGAAACCGTAAAACTGACGTTTAATAAAATTGAAACTATTTTGTCAAGGATAAAGATTTGACCCCGCCCGCTAAATTAACCCCAATGTTGCGGCAATATATGTCTGTCAAAGAGAAGCATCTTGATAAGTTGCTGCTCTTTCGTATGGGTGATTTCTATGAGATCTTCTTTGAGGATGCCGCAATTGCGGCTCGGACTTTAAAAATCACGCTGACCAGCCGTAATAAGAAGAGTGATGATGCGGTGCCGATGTGCGGCTTTCCCCACCATGCCGCAACCGGCTATATTGCAACCCTGGTTCAGGCTGGGCATAAAGTCGTCGTCTGCGATCAGGTTGAGGATCCGAAACTGGCCAAAGGCTTGGTTCGCCGAGAGGTGACCAAGATTATTACGCCGGGAGTTAATCTGGAGAGTGACAGTTTGACCCCCGATCAAGACAATTTTCTCGCCGCGATCTCGCATAGTGAGAAAAAAATTGAGCTCTTCGGTCTGGCTCTGCTTGATGTCAGCACCGGTAAATTCAGAGTCACTGAACTTTTCGACCTGGAAACCCTTCTCGACGAACTCGGACGTTGCGATCCGGCTGAAATCCTCCTGCCCCCGGCCCGCACGAGTCAAGATCAGGAGTGGCAAAAAGAGATTCGTCAACAATTTGTCAAGGCTCATTTCACGCTGCGGCAAGAGAGTGAATCATTTTCTCCTGAACATGGCCGTAAACTTCTCTGCCGACATTTCGGCACCCTCAACCTGGATGGTTTCGGTGGTCAACATTTAGCTGGCCCGGGTGCCGGGGCGGCTGGTGCCGCCTTAGCCTACGCCAAAGAGACCCAGACCAACGCAAATCTCAACCATATCCAGGGAATCACCATCTATCGGCCGTGCAACTTCATGCAAATCGACCGTAATGTCATCTTTAATCTTGAACTGCTCTGCACCATCCAGGAACATAGCAAGCAGGGCAGTCTGCTCGGGGTTCTCGACCATTGCCGAACCAGTATGGGCTGTCGACAGCTAAAGGAGTGGCTTCTCTTCCCCCTGCTCGACAAAGAGCTTATTGAACAGCGCCTCGATGCGGTACAGACCCTGCTTGAAGAAAAAAGATGCCGCCTGCAACTCCAAACCCTGCTCAAAAAACTCTACGATCTTGACCGTCTGGCCGGGCGCCTGGCCGCTGCCAAAGCCACCGGTCGCGACCTCTTAAGCCTCAAAGACTCTTTGGCCCTGATACCCGAGATCAAAGAGCTGCTCAACAATCTGCCGATTCAGCCGATCCTGATTAACCAGGCCCTGCAAGAGCTGCACGAGCTCAAAGAACTGACGGAAAAAATAGAGCGCTTTCTCCTGCCCGAACAACCAATTTCAATTACTGAGGGCAAACTCATCAACAACGGCATCGATACAAATCTTGATGAACTGCGCTTAATCAGCAAAAGCGGTAAACAATGGCTCATTGAATATGAACAGAAGGAGAAGGAGAGAAGCGGTATTAACGGCCTGAAAGTCCGTTTCAATCGGGTTTTCGGCTACTATATTGAGGTAACCAAAAGAAATCTTGATCAGATCCCGCAAGATTACCAAAGACGCCAGACCTTGACCAATGCCGATCGTTTTATCACGCCGGAATTAAAAGAGTATGAAGAGAAGATTTTAGGGGCGGAAGAGAAGATCAATACCTTGGAACATGAGATTTTTCTCGATTTGCGCCGGGAAGCCGCTTTGGAAATTGGCCGCATCCGGGAGTCGGCTTTGCGCCTGACCCTCTTTGATGTCCTTTGCAGTCTCGCCGAAGTCGCTGACGAACACCACTATTGCCGACCCGATATTATCAACGACCGCCAAATCCTGGAGATCGAAGATGGCCGGCACCCGGTAATTGAATCGTTGAGCGAGAATTTTGTCCCCAACGATACTTCTCTTAGTGGTGACGATGAACAGCTCTGGATTATTACGGGCCCCAACATGGCCGGGAAATCGACGTTTCTCAGACAAAACGGACTCTTTGCCTTAATGGCTCAGATGGGCGGTTTTATCCCGGCTAAAGCGGCAAAGATAAGTATTTTTGATCATATTTTCACCAGAGTCGGGGCCTCCGACAACTTAAGTCGGGGTCTTTCAACTTTCATGGTCGAGATGACTGAAACTGCCCGCATTCTCCATCAGGCAACCGCTAAAAGCCTGATTATTCTGGATGAGATCGGCCGGGGCACCAGTACCTTTGACGGCTTAAGTCTAGCCTGGGCCATCGCCGAAGAGATCCACGAGAACCTGGGCAGTTTGACCCTCTTTGCCACCCATTACCACGAACTTTGCGAACTTGAGCTGATCAAAAACCGAATCAGAAATTACAATGTCGCGGTTCAGCAACGAGACGACGGCATCACCTTTTTACGCCGCATCATCAAAGGCTCAACCAACCACAGTTATGGCATTGAAGTCGCAAAACTGGCTGGAATTCCGCAAGCGGTACTGGAAAAAGCCCAACAAATCCTGACTAACCTGGAAACGGCCGAGATTGCGGCTGGCGGAAATTTGAGGATAACCGGCAAGAGTGTGCAGACGAGCCGAACAGCAGGACAACAAAGCGGCTATTTGCCCTTTTTAGAACCGCCGGCCGGCCCTCAAAACGGTAAAATCGATAAGATTACCGAACTTATCAAAAAACAAGACCTTAACCGGACTACTCCGATTAAGGCCTTAACGATACTTGAAAAACTGCAGAAGATGTTGGAAAAGTAACTATTTCAGTGTATCTCTATGAGCCTTTTCCTTGGCGGCCAAGTCGGCAAAATTGGTTTTTTTCAAACTCTTTACCAGCTCTTCCTGAACAAGAGCCAGCTCTTTGCGAACCGGACAAAAACTCATCCGATCACAAACATTGTAACCATCAAGACAGATATTTAGCTTAATATCACCCTCTACCGCCTCGACCACATCACAAAGCGTCACGTCAGCCGGTTTGCGGGCCATCGAGTAACCACCTTTTTTCCCACGATGTGAAATTACAATCCCAGACCGGCTCAAACTCTGAAAGATACGAGCCAGAAAACCAACCGGCACATCCATCTCCCGAGCTACTTCGGGAATCACCACAATCGATCCCGGAGGATGCATCGACATATAGACAACCCCGCGAATCGCATAATCTGAAGCTCTCGTTAGTTTCATAACAACAAAACACCTATTCAAAGTTTAAAGTTGACTAATTTTATTATTTTTAATAATCTTTGTCAAGACTTTTATTGCCACTATTTAGATCATAAAGGTATTTCAACCCTTTAAGTGTGAGAAATTCATCAACATCATCAATGACAGTAGTCTCTCTCTCAACTATTTTGGCCAGCCCACCGGTAGCAACCACTAAGAGAGCAAGTCTTAATTCGTTCTTAATCCTTAAAACCAGACCTTCAACCAGCGCGAGGTAACCATAAACAATCCCTGACTGCATACAGTGAACCGTGTTTTTACCGACCACGTCTCGAGGACGAATCAATTCAACCCGCGGCAGCTTCGAAGCCCGCTGACAAAGAGCCTCCATCGAGATATGCATACCGGGAGCGATAACCCCGCCGACATACTCCCCTTTTGCCGAAACACAGTCAAAAGTGGTTGCCGTACCGAAATCGATAATCACCATCGCCTGTTTATGTTTCTGATAGGCCGCCACGGCGTTGACGATACGATCAGCGCCAACTTCACGCGGATTATCGAGCAGAATCGGTAAGCCGGTTTTAATTCCGGGGCCAACCACCAGCGGCCTGAAATGAAAATATTTACTCGCCAACCCCATAAGTTCATTAAGCACCGGCGGAACGACACAGGAGATCATCATCCCGGTAACTTCCCGACGGTCAGCATCGAGAGAACGAAAGAACTCATGGAGAAGAATTATATACTCATCCCGAGTCCGACTCGTAGAGGTTGAGATGCGCCAGTTATCAAGCAACAGATCATCCCGATAGAGACCTAAAACCGTATGTGTATTGCCAACATCAATGACCACTAACATTATAAAATCCTTTTTCCAGCCAGGCTTCGCCAGACGTAAATGCCATTTTTTGACCATCTTCTGTAGTCGCTAAAAGACGGCCCGAATCATCAATTGAGTGGGCTCGACATGCTCTTCGATGGTCACCGAAATTGATGACAACATCTTTTTCAGCCAAAAAGAAATTGCGGTTAATAAGATCTCGAATCGACCCTTTTAAGCCCTCCCGGTAAAATATCTCTTCTAAAAATGCCACCTCACGCAAAATTTTCTGCAGAAGTTCGCCAAGATCAAAATCTTTGCCGCATTCACAACTTAAAGAGGTCACCATACCCTGCAACTCGGGAGGAAAATCGGAAACCTTAGCATTAACATTGAGCCCGACTCCGACAATAACAAATTCCGCCCCGTCGGCTCCGGGTTTCACCTCTGCCAGAATACCTGCCAGCTTTCGGCCCTGGCAGAGAAGATCATTTGGCCATTTAATCTTTAAACCCAAACATTCATCACTGAGAGCCTTCCATAAAGCGGCAGCCGTCACCAACGAGAGTTGCGGCACCAGATCAAGTTGCAACGGAGGTCGCAAAAGCACGGAAAAATAGAGATTCATCCCGGCCGGTGAATGCCATTGCCGACCTCGGCGGCCACGTCCCGAAAGCTGCTGATCGGCAACCACGACCGCTCCATGCGGAGCTCCATCAAGGGCTTGTTGCCAAAGATAGCGGCTGGTAGAGTCCAGGCTTTGATATGACACCACTTCAGTCCCCCAGGGACTGGGAAAAGGCTCTATCACGAAACCAGATCGAGCGAAATATCGATGGCCGGAGCCGAATGAGTCAAAGCCCCAACCGAGATAAAATCAACCCCGGAAGCTGCCACCTGGGCCACGTTGTCAAGAACAATGCCGCCGGAAGCTTCAAGTTTGATTGCCGGAAACCCGTCACGGACAAAATTGACCGATTCTCGCAAAAGCGCGTCATCCATATTGTCGAGCAATATAATTTCAGCCCCAAAACGGGCCGCCATTTTGACCTCGTCAAGATCTGAGGCCTCGACCTCAATTTTCAAACCATGCGGCGCCAAGCGTAGGGCATGATCAATAGCATCACGAATCGAACCTGCCGCCCGAATATGATTATCTTTGATCAAAATACCATCAAAAAGACCATGCCGATGATTCCGAGCACCGCCAACCTGAACAGCATACTTTTCCAAAGAGCGCCAACCCGGCGTCGTTTTTCTGGTATCAACAATCTCAGCTTGAAAATCTTTAACCGCAGCCACAAAACTAGAGGTCAAGGTGGCAACCCCACAAAGACGCTGAACAAAATTTAAAGCTACCCTTTCAGCCATCAGAATCGAGATAACATTGCCGCTTACCGTCATAATCGGATCGCCAACCTTAAGCCGATCCCCATCCGCAACCCGAGCCTCTATCTTGAGTGACGGATCAAGGGTGCGAAAAACCAACTCTAAAACCTGACTTCCGGCCGCCACACACTCCTGTTTGGTCTTGATCAAAGCGCGCGCAACCGTTCCCGGCGGCACTGTAGAGAGGGTCGTCACATCACCCGATCCGAGATCTTCCTCCAGAGCCATTTTGATCAATTTTTCAGTTGCAAACATGATTACCACTCCTAGTGCGCCTATAGCACATAAGTAAAACTAAATGCAATCCGCTGGAACCCTCAATTTCCCAATTGAGTCTTGGGCGAAACATTCAGGAAGCATATTCTGCATAAATTGCCTATTGATGCTATAATCCCTTTTTTTTCTGAAACTCAAGGCCGCCCTACTAAAGAGTTGTATTCTTTGTTCGGTGCTTTGGTTCTACAACAAATGCACGACCCGACTGATGACGACAGTGGCTCGTGCAATGGATGTGATCTTCGATATTGGCGCTGAAAAGGTTTTAATGAAGTCGCATTTAGTGCATCGTGTATGTTTCCCTTGGATAACCAATTTAAATTGGCAAAAGCAGCAATAGCGACAAAAAAGTCTGTTGATAGTCCGACAGCCTGTGCTTCGCATCCAAGACGTGATTTAGTCGGGATTTGTACCACGAATTTTTGCAGCTTAACTCAGTCGTTGGAAAGCCTCAATGCATAAACTAAAACCCTACTTACTCCTTATTTGCAAAATCCTACAACTTGACAAACAATGTTTTTGTTACTACAATAACTATTATGGAATGGGACGAAACAAAAAGCAGAAAAAATTTAAAACCACAATTGATGCCCTCGTAAAAAGTCGAAAACTTAATTTATCACCACAACATATTGGGGCACAGCTTGTCTTGCACCACTGTATGTTGTGTCTGGAAATCAGAAGAAAGACTTTTTACGAGGCCATCACAATTGGGTATTTTGTATTGGTTAATCTCTATCTCAGGGTCATTAATCCATTCGTCTAATGTGCAGCACGATTGTGGGCTGTTCAGATAACATCCTCTTCTTTTCAATAACTATGATTGATTTTGTAACTTTTCGGTTTTGGTAGCAAATTAGCATTTATTGATGGCTTTCAACAAAAATCTGGATATATAATCTGCTTCTTCGAAGGAAATCGGGATTATGTTCCTTAGAATTGGCAATGTTAGAATTTGGCGGCAATCAGGTTGCCTAGGGCCCAGATAATGTCGAGCTGAAATATCCGGTCGAGTTTGCGGTCAAAAAGATATTGTACCCGAGCTGGAAATTCGGCATCGGATTTCCAGAGAGCGACTGTCCAATCGAGGCCGGTGAGATGGTTTTCAATGCCCCCCTCAATTTGGTTTGTTCGGGTATTTGCAACTAAGGTCAGAGCAAGTTGCCACCACTCAGGATTAAGCTGACTTAAGTGCCGATATCTGGCATTGGTTTCCGGGTCGGTTGGTAACGGGTGCAATACAAAAAAGTTACACCAAGAAAAATGTATCAACTTTGAAAAATAACTGGACTCATTGCAGTTATCAGTATAGTATGTCGGGTCATGAACTGGCCATTAAAAATACAAGGACGCTTTATAACAGAAGCGGAGGTAGATGACGTACGGAGCTTTCTTCACAATTATCCATCGTGGAATCGGTCTCGTCTATCCCGTAAACTGTGTGAACTCTGGGATTGGCGGCGTCCAGATGGTCAGATAAAAGACATGGCCTGTCGTGAACTTCTTCGTAAACTTGAAACTCGCTCACTGATAAAGCTTCCCCCACGCCAGACACCCGGCCCAGGTCGACTTGCAACAATTAAATCCGTTGAGGTTGACAGAAGTCCAATATCATGCTCGTTGTTTGATATCAAGCCAGTAAAAATCGTAAATGCAAGAAATAACACTTTGCACGAGAAAACTTTCAACTACCTCGTTAAAGAGTATCATTATCTCAGCTATAACCGCCCAGTCGGGCAGAATATGAAATATGTGATTCTTGGACGAAATGAACGTTTTCTTGGTTGTTTGCTTTTTGGTGCCGCCGCATGGAAAGCGGAAGCGCGTGACCAATGGATTGGTTGGTCGGCAGATATTCGCGAGCAAAATCTTGGCTTGATCTGCAACAACACACGGTTTTTGATTTTGGATTGGGTTAGGATTCCACACCTTGCTAGCTATGCTCTTGGAGCATGCTTACGCCGACTTTCCTCGGATTGGCAACAGCGCTACGGCAGCGATATCGCTATGGTTGAGACGTTTGTCGATACAAAACCATCCCTTGCCACATGATACACAGACAGAAATGAACAACAAGATGATATTATGAAGGATATAACCCTCCATGATCGTAACAACAAACTCAAGGTTTCTGTTAAAGATATTTTAGTTTACCCTTTGT
>DAOVTG010000163.1 GCA_030633185.1 Deltaproteobacteria bacterium | reverse complement strand
GAACGTATGCCCTAAAAACCCAAAAAGCATCATCCCGGTAGCCGGGGTGATGCTTTTTGGGTTCCAAGAATTGATCTTACTCGAGATAGATTGAAGTGTTGGTCGCAGTTTTTGTTCGACCTGTCTCGGCTAGGAGGCTGTCCGAGAACGTCTTTTTTCACCAGCTCGGCGTTATTTTATGAAAATAATGCTCGGAATACTAAGTGTATACCTGTGCTTATTGTCAAAAAATGCCTTGATCTGAGAAAAAAATCCTATTCTCGGACAGCCTCCTAGGGTCATTTCTTGACACTTGGCGGCCGTAAGTTTCTCGCAAAACCTAAAATGTTAACCCGCCATTTGTCAAGATGTGACCTCGTTAGTGGGAGCGCACCCCAAGAGTACTTCCTCGCTACGTTCACAGCGAAGCAAAATTCGCGGATTTTCAATGTAACTTAAGCGTCAACCATAACAAAGCCGAATATTTACAGCCATTATTTTAATAAAATCTGATAAAATCTCTTTTTGCCAGCCCGAATAATAATTTTCTCTTTTTTAAAATCGGCTTGGCTGAGTTGGCGGTCGGCATTGATGCGTTGCTCATTTAAATAAGCCCCGCCCTGTTCAATCAGACGCCGGGTTTGGCTTTTTGATTTGCTCAGGCCGGTCAGGATAAAGAGGTCAACCAGGGTCATGCCTGTGTTTAACTGGTCACTACTAAGTTCCAGCGTCGGCAGCTCCACTTCGGCTTGGGCAAGACTGATATTACGAATGGCGGATGAAGTTTCAACTTTAAGTTCAGGGTCAGCACTGCCGAAACGGCTGATCGCGGTTTTGTAAGCCGTGGTTGCAGCTTCTTGACCATGCACCAGGGTCGTAACTTCATAGGCGAGAATTTCTTTGACGCGATTGACGGCCTGATCCTGAAGGGCGCTTAAGCGTGTGATTTCAGGCATCGGCAGGAATGTGAAGAAACTTAAGAGGCGTCTGATTTCAGAGTCTTCGCAATTGCGCCAGAACTGGTAAAAATCAAGAACCGAAGTTCTTTCACTTGAAAGCCAGACGGCTCCGGCGGCGGTTTTGCCGAATTTTTCACCGCTGCTCGTGGTCAGCAGCGGGAACGTGACCCCGTAGGTCTCAACGCTTTGCGTGCGGCGAATGAGATCAATGCCAGCCACGATATTTCCCCACTGATCCTGGCCGCCCATCTGAATTCGGCACTGCTGCTCTTTGCATAAGACGTGAAAATCGTAGGCCTGGAGAATCATGTAGTTAAATTCGATGAAAGAGAGGCCGGTCTCAAGGCGTTGTTTATAAGACTCCGCCGTGATCATCCGATTGACACTGAAATGGCGCCCGATCTCTCTCAAAAAGTCGACATATTTAAGCGATGAGAGCCAGTCGGCATTGTTGATCAGTCGGCAGCGATCATCCCTGAAATCAAGGAAACGAGCAAGCTGGCCCGCAATCCCTTTGCCATTTTCAACAATCTTTTCCGGGGTCAGCATCTGCCGCAATTCAGTTTTGCCGCTGGGATCACCAACCATGGCGGTGCCGCCACCCAGGATGGCAATTGGGCGATGACCGGCTTTTTGCAGATGCATCATGACGATAATCGGGATCAGAGAGCCGACATGGAGACTGTCGGCCGTCGGATCAAATCCGATATAGAAGGCTTGTGGAGCCTCTTGCAGAAGTTTTTGTAAACTCTCAGCGTTGGTACTCTGATAAACCAGTCCCCGCTCTTCAAGCTCTTGGTATACCTTGCAACTCATTATAAACTTTTTACTCCAATTTGAAATGGCAAAGTAAAATGTTCAGATGCGAGGCGCGCGATGCCTGAGGAATGAGGCGTACGAGTAGTACGCCGCAGTGACGAAGGTTGAAGCGGAACGAAGCAGCTGGACATTTTATGACGCCATTTTTAGTCCATGGTCATGATTTGTTGAGCCTGACGCAGGCGCTGGTTGCCTTCCTGAAATTGCTGCATCGCTTCGAGGATTTTTTCGACGACCTCTTCGTAGCCTTCCTCTTTGGCCTGGGCGGCCCATTTCTTGTAATCGGTCTGGTGAGAGTCGTTGTGGTCGATCCAGTGGTTCAAAAGCATCGTCAGTTTTTCGGCAAAGCTCATCTTTTCCTGATGGTTGCTGCAGCCGTGGCAGTTGGCGTCGTTGCTACAGGGGCTGTGGTCATGATGTTCGTGCATGATTTATTTCTCCTTTTTATTTTCCGCTATCTTCAGATATGAGACCCCGACATCGTCGGAGTCGGAGAGGCGGTCGATGCGGCGCATGTATTGATGGGGGATGGTGATACTTTCAACCTTGGCGAACTCTTTGCGTAGAGCTTCGTCTTCGGGAGAGATGATCAGGCGATTGAGATCTTCAAAGATGATCTCCGAGAGTTCAATAAAACCAAAAAATTCCGACTCTTTTACGGAGCGAGCTAAAAGCGAGTAGCTGCGATCTTCGGTCTGAAAATGGACGCGGTAGATGGGATTTTTTCCAGCACTCATAAGCTTATTTATGTGAATATTCTGTGTCTTTTCATAAAGCTACAGCAAATAACGGCGAACGTTGCTTCGCTCACTTCGAGGGGGACAGAGCTCAGCCCGGCTACGGGCTTGCGCCCGGCCTGGAGGTCTGTCCCCACACCGAGACAGGTTGAAAAATACTTCTACTCGAATGTTTACTCTGTTATCAATCGTTGTTCTTAAAAACACCGAAGATTTTTCCCAGGATGCCTTTTTTCTTTTGCGGTTTCGGGGTCTGCGCATTTACCGGGGTCTCGGGTGTCGGATGGTCAACGTTTCGGTCAACTTTTCGGTCAACATTTTTGTTGACTTTAGGAGTGGCTTTTGTCGGTTGTTGTTTTCTATCAGTACTCTTTGCCCCCATACTTTTGCCCGCCGGTTCTCCGCCGCTCTGTTTGTGGGGTGGACGTCGGTGGGAACGGTTTTCCGATGAATTTTGCGCCTCCCCCTGGATACCGCCGGTCGAACTGCCGCGTCTACGGGATGGCTGTTTGCTCTCTTGATCCGACCGTTCAGCTGAACTCAGGCGGTGCTTCTTAGGCTCGGATTTTGAATTTGTCGGCCGCGATGGTTTTCTCCGTGAGCTTGAGCTGCCGCCACGTCCTCTGGTATCGCCTGGTTTCCCTCTTCCAGGTGTCCGCGGGCTACTTTGTGGGCGTCGTTGAGGGCGTTTGAAATTACGTTCAAAATCTTCATCTTCAGCCCAGATAACCGGAATTTTCCCGGCTAGTTTTTCGATCGCTTCAAGGTAGAAAGCGTCCTCTTCGCCGGCTAGGGCGATGGCGTTACCGGTGGCCCCGATTCGAGCCGTTCGGCCGATGCGATGGACATAGTCTTCGGCATCCTGGGGTAGGTCATAGTTAAAAATATGGGTGACCGCTTCAATATGGAGGCCGCGGGAGGCGACATCGGTGGCGATCAGGATGTTGAGTCTTTTGTTCTTAAAACGCTCCAGCGTGGCCAGTCGTTTCTTTTGCGGGACATCGCCGGTTAAGCAGGCAGCCGCAAAACCGTTAGCCTTGAGGTAGTCTTCAAGAATTTCGGCCATTCTTTTGGTGTTGGTGAAAATCAGGCTGCGCTCAGGTTTTTCCCGTTGTAAAAGGCCAAAAAGCAGGGACATCTTTTCGTGTTTGCCGACATGGTAGAGGCTCTGTTCGATTTTATCAACCGTAATTTGTTCCGGGTTGATGTTGGTTGCTTCGCTGATATTTAGATGCTCGTAGGCGAGCTCCATGACTTTTTCCGAGAGGGTAGCGGAAAAGAGCAGGGACTGGCGTTTGTCGGTCGAGGGACAGCGTTTGAGCAGCCAGCGAACGTCAGGGATGAAACCCATGTCAAACATCCGGTCGGCTTCGTCAATAACCAATACCTCAAGATCATCTAAAAAGATAACCTTCTGTTTCATGTAATCGATCAAACGGCCCGGCGTCGCGACGACGACATCAATCTGTTCGTATTGCAGAGCCATGCGCTGTTTTTCATAATCGACGCCGCCGTAAATTGCTTGAAAACGAAGTCCGCAGGGTTCACTTAAGATGTCAGCTTCATCCCCGATCTGAACTGCCAGTTCACGGGTTGGAGCCAGAATCAGGGCTCGGGGCCGGGAGGTGCTTTCATGGGCTCGGGTTTTTATGTCGTTTTTTTCAGAGCGGAGCAGGCGCGTCAGCAGGGTGATAAGAAAAGTTGCAGTTTTGCCGGTTCCGGTTTGAGACTGGGCGGCGATATTGTTACCCATTAAGGTTTGAGGTAGTACCTCTTTTTGAACCGGGGTACAGAATTCATAACCGGCGGCGGCGATTCCTGCAAGAACCTCTGCCGGAATGTCGAGTTGGGTAAAGCTGGTGTCACTGAAGACTTGTTGCACGTTATTGTTTATCCCTTTGTAATTGTTCTGTTATAATTTGGCGCATCTAATAGCAGGTAACGCTTGAAAATTCAAACTTTAATTTGTTTTATGGTAAAGGGAGCGGGCCTTTTGCAGGTCGTCGGGAGAATTGATATTGAGGAAGATGTTGTCAGGGTAAATATCAGGAAAATCTGAGCAGGTTATAACTTTAACCAGGACATGGTTGAAGAATCTTCTGATTTTTAAGTTTTTCTCTTTTAGTTGGTCGGCGATGGCGGGAATACAGCTCTGTTTGTAAATGGCTGCCAGGGGTTGCAGGCCGTCCGGGGTTTCCGGAATAATAACATCAAAATCTTCCTTTTCCTGCCACAGCTTAATGAGGGCGGGAGCAGTAATAAAAGGGATGTCTCCGGCGACGATCAGCAGATAGGGGTTGCTGGATGTCAGCAGGCAGCTATAGATTGCTCCCAAAGGGCCCTGATTTGGTTCAAGGTCGGGGACGATACGTCCTTGGGGATGTTGTTTCAAGGTGTTGCTGCTGATCAAGGTCTCTTCACAGAAAGAGTTGAGGATTCCAAGGGCTCGACTGAGCAGGTTTTTACGACCTAATCGGAGCCGGGTTTTGTCGTATCCGTCAAATCGCAAAGCGCGGCCTCCGGCCAGTACGGCTCCGCTCAATGGGAGCAAAGGTGGTCGGGTCATGGCTTAAAGGGGAGGGCGAAATGGTGGCAAATAAAAGTGCAGATCGAAACAATATCATGTGGTGCAAAGAGCGGCACATCGAGAGTTTGGGGTTGGTCACTGATAACCGCAATCAGGTTGGGGTCGTGGAACGTTCCACGGCTCAGTAATGGCAGCTTAAGAGCCCGGCGCTGAACCTCGATTTTGGGTATTTGAATTTGTTTGAAGCCCTCCACTAAAATCAGGTCGAGATCGTTAAGGTAGGTTGCGGCAAGATCATCAAGCGGGAGCTGTTTTGAGGTTTGCTCAATCAAAGCCGTCTGTTGGGGGCCGGTGATAATAGTTTTTTTGGCTCCGGCCGCCGTAAAACGCTGACTATCCTTGCCCTCATGGTCGATGGTTAATGAGCGATGATGATGTTTAACGGCACCAATCTTGAGGCCGGTGGCATTCAGGTGGGTGATCAGGGCGGTCAACAGGGTCGTTTTGCCGCAATTGCTGTTGCCGATAAAACCTAAGAGGGGTAATTTTTTCATTTTAATAAAGTGAAGTTTTTGTTGCGGTTTTTGTTCGACCTGTCTCGCTGGGGTCATTTCTTGACACTTGGCGGCCGTAAGGTTTGCGCAAAACCTAAAGTTGATGGCGTCGTAAAAAGTCCGATCTACTGCGCTGTTGTGGTTTTTCAGGCACTCGACATACTACATGTATGGTCTCGCGCCTGAAAAACCACAACATCTTGTATATCGAAATTTTTACTTAGCCATCCCGTGACTTT
>DAOVTG010000032.1 GCA_030633185.1 Deltaproteobacteria bacterium | reverse complement strand
GCAGCCGGCTCCGGCCTCAAGCCAGATTATACAGCGCGATCGGCACGCCTTTTTCTTTACGACACTCGCTTTGGTGGCTGCCTCGATTGAGAAATTTGCTACCGAAATCCGACATTTGCAGAGAACCGAAGTAGGGGAGGCGGAAGAGTTTTTTCATGCCGGTCAAAAAGGTTCCTCGGCGATGCCCCATAAACGCAATCCGGTGCTTTCGGAGAATCTCTGCGGTCTGGCCCGCCTGGTTCGTTCACATGCTTTGGCGGCAATGGAGAATGTGGCTTTGTGGCATGAACGCGATATCAGTCACTCATCGGTAGAGCGGGTAATTGCCCCGGATGCCACTATCTTGCTTGATTTTATGCTCCATCGTTTTGCCGGAATGATGGAAAAACTGGTTGTCTATCCTGATCGAATGATGGAAAATATTAAATTGACCGGCGGTACCATCTATTCACAAGGGATCCTGTTGGCTCTGGCCCGGGCCGGGGTTTCACGAGAAGATGCCTACCGCTGGGTTCAGCGTAATGCCATGCAGGCCTTTAATGACGGTGGCTCATTCAAAGAGTACCTGATTAAAGACAAAGATGTAGCTAAATATCTCTCAGCGTCTGAGATCGAAGAAAAATTCAGTCTTGAACACCATATGCGTCAGGTGCCGGTAATTTTTGCTCGGGTTTTTGGAAAGTAAGAAATTTAAGACATAAGGAAAATAAAAAAATGGAACGCCGTGAACAATTGTATGAAGGTAAGGCTAAGATCATCTACGCGACTGATGATCCGGATATGAATATTCTTTATTTCAAGGATGATGCAACCGCTTTCAATGGTGCTAAAAAGGGAACAATCCTGGATAAAGGGGTGATCAATAACCGGGTTTCGGCCAAATTGTTTCAGATGTTGGCGGAAAAGGGGATTGAGAGTCACTTTGTCGAACAACTCTCAGACCGTGAGATGCTGGCCAAAAAGGTCGATATCATACTTGTTGAGGTCGTGGTTCGCAACTATATTGCCGGCAGTCTTGCCAAACGGATGGGGCGTAGTGAAGGCGAAAAACTCCCGGAAACGATCGTTGAGTATTACTATAAGGATGATGCTCTCAATGATCCGATGATCAATCGAGATCATGTGCTGGTTTTCAACCTGGCTACTGCCGAGCAGATTGATACCATCCGGGTTACGGCCCTCAAGGTTAACCAGGCATTGAGTGAATATCTTTTTGAACGAGATATTCTGTTGGTTGATTTTAAACTTGAATTCGGCACCTATCACGGCCGGATTTTATTGGCCGACGAGATCTGTCCCGATACCTGCCGTCTCTGGGATCGTCACACCCTGGAGAAGCTTGACAAAGATCGTTTCCGGCGTGAGCTGGGCAAGGTTGAAGAGGCTTACCTTGAGGTTTGTCGTCGGGTTTGCGGTGATCTGTAGGAATGGGTTCTCATAAACTGAGCGTTTCACTTGACTCGCGGAGTTATTCGATTCACATCGGTTCCGGTCTGACCAAAGCCGGAGACAACAGCTTGTTGCTGCCGCGATTGCGCGGCAATCAAGGGGTTGTAGTAACCAATACGACGGTTGCCCCTCTCCATCTGCGACGGGTACAGGAGTGGCTGGCTGCGGGCGGCTATGAGAGTACCGCAATTATCCTGCCGGATGGTGAAGAGTATAAAAATCACGAGGTTCTGCAACGCCTTTATCAAGAAATTTTTAGAGCCGGCATCCAGCGTACCGGTTATATCTGTGCTCTGGGTGGCGGAGTGATCGGTGATCTCGCCGGTTTTGCCGCTGCCACCTATATGCGGGGTATCGACTTAATCCAGCTGCCGACCACTATTCTGGCCCAGGTCGACAGTGCCATCGGTGGTAAAAACGGAGTCAATCTGGAGTCCGGGAAGAATCTTGTCGGGACAACCTATCAGCCGCGAGTGGTGATCTCTGATGTCGATTTTATCGCTACTCTACCGGAGCGCGAGTGTCTTTGCGGGCTTGGTGAGGTGGTTAAGTATGGCCTTCTGGCCGGCGATGATTTTATCTCTTTTCTGGAGATGAACCAGACTGAGATTATGAAACAAGATCCTCGTAGCTTGGCGAGTATGATCCTTTCATGCAGTAGCATCAAGGTTGATTATGTAGTTCGAGATGAGTATGATCTTTTAGGGGTTAGGGCCGTTCTTAACCTGGGGCACACGGTCGGTCACGCTCTGGAAAAAATGTATGCTTATCGTAATCTCGCCCATGGCGAAGCCGTGGCTATCGGTCTGGTTTGTGCTCTGGCGCTTTCCGTGGCCATGAAATCATTGGCGGAGCCGAGTTTTCAGAGAGGCTTGCAGCTCCTGAAACTTTATGGTTTGCCGATGTTGCTTCCGATGGATGCGGATGTCGATGAAATTATTGATCTGATGCGCCGCGATAAGAAGGCCAACCACGGTTTGTCGATGATCCTGTTGCGTGGTCTTGGCGACCCGTATCTTGAAGCCAATATCGATTCCGGGCTCTTGCGAAAGACCCTGGAGCGATGTAAACAACCCTTGATGGCGTCGTAAAAAGTTCCGATATCCTGCGATGTTGTGGTTTCCCAGACACTCGACATACTACATGTATGGTCTCGCGCCTGGAAAACCACAACATCTTGTCTATCGAAATTTTAACTTAGCCATCCCGTGACTTATTACGAGTCCGTCAACCCTTATGTTATTGTGTAATAATTAAATATGGAATCCACTTCTCAGATATCATTATTGATCGCTTTTACGGCCGGGATATTATCTTTTATCTCGCCTTGTGTTCTGCCGCTTATTCCCTCTTACCTGACCTATATTACCGGTATCTCTTTTGATGAACTGGTTGAGAATCAGAGTCGTTCGGTGCGACGGCGTACCCTTTTTCACTCCCTCTTTTTCATTCTCGGATTTTCACTGGTTTTTGTAGCGCTCGGGGCTTCGGCGACCTATGTCGGCAATTTCTTCCAGGAGAATCAAACCCTGATTCGCCGGGTCGGGGGCGTAATCGTCATTCTTCTCGGTATTCACATTACCGGGCTCGTGAAACTCAATCTGCTTGAGCGGGAGAAGCGTTTTGAGTTCAAAAATAAACCTTTGGGGTACTTGGGCTCGGTCTTTGTCGGGATTGCTTTTGCAGCGGGCTGGACCCCTTGTATCGGGCCCATTCTGGCAAGTATTCTGCTTTATGCCAGTACCTCTGATAATGTAAGCAGCGGGATTATTTTGCTGGTTGCCTACTCTATGGGGCTGGGCTTGCCTTTTCTGGTTTCAGCCTTAGCCTTTAATACCTTTCTGACTTACTTTTCCCGTTTTAATCGTTATCTGCGGATTGTCAGTATTGTCAGTGGCATCTTCCTAGTGATTATCGGTCTGCTGCTGATTTTTGATTACCTTTCCATTCTGGCTCAGTATCTTAGCATGTGGCTTCCACAAACAGGTTAAAAGGATTGTTAAAATATGAATAAAATTATTATTCCCATTCTTGAAGTTCTTGGTTTCTTTATGGCGGTCTGTGGTATCGCTATGTGGCTGATGCATGATCTCTATGTCATTGCAACTGTCGTGATTGGTGTCGGCGGCGTGATGGTTTTGACCGGGATGTGGATTGAGAAAAAGTATGTCGGCTATTATGATGACTGAGTGACGGTTATTCTCATTAATGTGAAAAGGAGCACTTGATGGCCAAGATAAAACCAGCTGCATTTATCACTGAGATAAAAAACAATATTGCCGAGAAAGATGCAGTTAAGGCAAATATTGTACTTTCTCATATTGCTGAGATGAAGCTTTCAGTGCAGAAAGAGGCCCTGGATCTTTTTTGGCAAAGTCCTCCTGAGTTTGCAATTCCTCTATTGGCAGCGGTTCTCGATAAATTTCCCTATTTAAGCAGCTCATTTCCCGATTTAAAAGAGCGTCTTGTGGCTCGGGTACTTGAGGCTCCGGCTGTCTTTTTGGAACTTTTACAGGATACAAATTCGGACAGCCGTGAGTTTCTCATTGAACTTGCCGGGGAGATCGGCTTGGATGATGCTTTTCATGTTTTGATGGCAATCTTGATAAATGAGGAAGATCATGATCTTTTAGAAAAAGTGGTCATTGCTTTAGGAGAGATTGGTGATTCCGGGGCCGCGGCTAATATCTCGGAACTTCTCTATACGGAAGATGACAGTTTGGTTGCCGCCGCCATCAAGGCTCTGGGTCAGTTGGGTTCAGCGACAGCGATTCACCGGCTTTCTGAAAAGTTGGGGCACAAGCAGGAACTCGACTTTGCCATACTTGATGTATTCTTTAAGGTGCAGTCGCAGGAAGCGATTAAAAAACTCAATAATACCCTGACTTCACACCATGCCCATATCCGTTCTGCCGGCAAGGAAAGATTGGTCTCTTTGGGCAGTAAAGCTCTGCCGGTGTTAACCGAGAACCTTTTACAAGGTGATCCCGATCTGTTGATTCATACACTTAATGTGATGGGGGATATGGGTGATGAAGGGGCAATACCGGCGATTAAAAAGCTTATACATAATCAGCCGCGTGACGGTAATGTGCGTTTTGCCGCTTATGAAACCTTGGGTCGCCTGCCACTGACCAAGGGGGCCTATGTCCTTGCCGCAGGACTTAATGATCCGGTTGACAATGTGCGCTCAGCGGCCGCCATTGCGATTGACAGCAACTACAACGAGATCCTGGCTGCCGGCCTTAAAAATATGGTGCGGATTAAAGATTCAGAGGCCTTGGATCTGGTGCGGACAATTATTTCGACTCAGAGTGGAACTATCTTTCTTGATCTATTGGAGATCGATTTCTTCCGTCAGTATGCACTTGAATATTTGGCCGAGAAGGCGCACGTCGAGGTTCGTGACTATTTTATTGAGTTACTTGAGAAAAATGATTTCAAGAAAGAGGCAACCGAGCTGGTCGGTGGTCAAAAAGAGGTGGTTGAAAGCGTCGAAACGGCCAAAAAAAGGGTTGTTGCTATTGATGACTCAAAAATGATTCTTGGTATTTTCAGGAGTATGCTGCACGCGTTAGGTTACGAACCTTTTATTTTTTTAGAGCCTGAGGCCGCCGTCGAAGAAATTAAAAAAATGAGACCGGATGCCGTACTCACCGACCTCAATATGCCGGGAATAACCGGTATCGAAGTAACCAGGCGAATCCGCGAAACCTTCAGTAAAGACGAACTGCCGGTGATTATGGTGACCACCCAAAATGAAAATCAGGATAATGAGGCGGCAAAAGCAGCCGGAGTCAACGAAATCATCCATAAACCTTTTACCAAAGAGGACATAGGGAAAGCTCTAGCCCGGTATCTGAAGTAATCAATAATGATCTTTTTCCCCTTCAATCTCATTTTCCTTTCAACCCATAAAAAATTGATCGCATATAACGTTGTGGCTCAAAAACGTCGGTGATTCCGGTCAGGCTCTCCTGGGCACCGATTAGTAGATAGCCATCCGAGGCCAGGGCGCCGCCAATCTTCTCATAGAGTTTGACCTTGTCGGGTTGAGAGAAATAGATCGCAACGTTGCGGCAGAAAATTATGTCAAATCGTCCCAGGGCAATAAAGGAGTTGAAGAGGTTAAGTTTGCGGAAAGAGACCATTGATCGTAACTCATCGTTGACGCGCCAGCCTTTATCAACCTGGTCGAAATAGAGCCGTAACTTATTGGGCGGCAGCCCTCTTTCGACTTCAAACTGGTTGTAGAGACCGTAACTGGAACGGGCTACGGCTTCATCCGAGATGTCGGTGCCGACAATCGAGATGCGGTATTTATTGATATCATTGCCCAGGAGTTCTTTAAGTGTGATCGCAATCGTGTAGACTTCCTGGCCGAACGAACAGGCCGCACTCCAGATCTTGATGGTCGGCGGCAGGCCGGCTCGGGTTGAGCGTTTGTCGATCAGATCGGGAAGGATTTTATGTTGGAGCAGATCAAAAGGTGATTTATCACGAAAGAAATAGGTTTCGTTGGTCGTGATTGCATCGATAATTTCCTGTTCCAGTTTCTTTAGCCGATCGGCTTTACTTTTGTTGTAGAGTTCTGTGAAACTTGTGCAATTAAGCTTTTTTGTGAGTGGGGCCAGCCGGGTTTCAATAAGATAAGCCTGCTTCGAGGTCAAGGTTATGCCGCAGAGGTCATAGATATATTTACAGTAAGTCTGATACTCCTGAGGAGTGATTTTTAACATTTCGGCTCCGGTTCTTCCGGGTAGATTTTGTAAAAAAATCGGTGTAACTATTCAGCGTGTGTTGAAAAGTACCGTATATTGATGAATTTCAGTAAATTCTGGGGACATAACCTGATTCTCCGAAGGAAATCAGGATTGTGTCCCCAGAATTTGCGGGTTAGCTGAATAGTTACCAAAAATCATGGTTTTTTCACGGTTTTAATGATCTCCGCCGCAATCCGGTCAAGCGGCACTGAGATATCAACAACTCCGGCTTTAACGGCCTCTTTCGGCATACCGTAGACGACACAACTCTCTTCATCCTGAGCGATTATCGGAGATCCATGCCGTTTAACTAGTCGTAGTCCCTTGGTTCCGTCGTTACCCATACCGGTCATAATAACCCCAGTGACTCTCTCTTTGTAAAGGCTGGCAACAGAACGAAAAAGATAGTCGGCTGAGGGTTTACAGTTGTTTTCCGGAGCGTCGTCGGTAACTTTTACTTTACCGTGGTCGTCGAGGTTGGCGACAATCTTCATCTGTTTGCCACCTGGTGCAATATAGACGGTGTCATTTTTAAGCACTTCACCATCTTCAGCTTCTTTGACTTTAAGAGAACATTTATTATTCAGACTGTCGGCCAGTGATTTGGTGAACATCGGCGGCATATGTTGGACGATAACAATCGGGACGCCGATGGGCGCTGTCAGCATTGGTAACATGCGAGTCAAGGCGTTGGGACCGCCGGTGGAGATTCCGATGGCAATAATTGTTGAAGTCAGATTACGTCGTTTTGTCGGGGTTGTTTTTATGGGTGCTGTTTTTGGCGTCGTGGCGGTTGTTTTGGGCGGTGAGAGAACTTTGTGGCCTGCTGTCTGTGAACCACCCTTGTTGAGCAGGCGTTTGATAGCGTGGCGCCGGGCGTAGGCTTTAACTTTTGGGATTAGGGTTTCTTTGATGAAAGCCTGATTTTCGGCCATACTCCCGCCTTCAGGTTTGGGGATAAAGTCAAAAGCCCCGAGTTCAAGGGCTTTCATCGTCATATCTCCACCTTTGCGGGTCAGGCTGCTGAGCATTATGGCACTGATTTGCGGATGGTTCCGCCGCAGATATTCTAAGACCTCGAGTCCGTTGCAGACCGGCATTTCAATGTCCAGAGTCAGCAGATCCGGTTGTAATGAGACAATCCGGGAGATCGCTATCTTACCGTTGTTGGCGGTGCCGACGACTTCGATGTCGGTTTCACTTTTCAGGATGTCGCCAATTACTTTGCGGTAGAGGATCGTATCGTCGACGACCAGAATTTTTATGGGCATGAAAACTCCGTCACTTAATCAGTTTTGTTCTCTGTCAAACTGACAATCTCTTCAATGTTGAGGATCGCGATCAATTGTTCCTCGTCGCGAAAAACACCGGTAATAAAACGGCCTTGAGTGATGCTGACATTGGCTGGGGCCGGTCCTAGATCATCGCTGTTAATATGAATGACATCATTGATGGAATCAACCATCAGACCAAAAGGTTCATTGTGTGATTCAACAATGATGATGCGTCGATTGTTGGTCTCTACCTCGGTGGGCAGGTCGAGTTTTATGGCAAGATCAATGATTGTAACAATCTTGCCGCGTAGGTTGATAATCCCGATGATCTCTTCGGGAGCCTGGTATACCTTGGTGATTTCAGGCACCTTGATGATCTCTTGAACCAGCATGGTGTCGAGACCGAAAAGAGCATCGGCCAGTTGAAATGAACATAGTTGCAACGTGGCGTCAGCCATAGTTCGGTTTCTCCGTTTTTAAGACAGATTTTACTGTATGTGTTTATCAATACTGGCCAGGAGTTTATCTTTGTCGAGCTTAATCTGGTAGTCATCAATACCGACCGATTTGCCTTTGGCGATGTGTTCATCTGAGGCCAGTGAAGTAACGGCAATGATTTTTAAGTCGTTAAAACGGTCATCGTTTCTTATGCGGCGGCAGAGTTCAAATCCATCCATGTTGGGCATTTCAATGTCGGTGATGATCAGAGAGAGTTCATCTGGGTGTTCTTGAAGCCAGTTCCAGGCAATCAACCCATCTTCAGCCGGTATGCATTGACGTTCATCATCATCAATATATTTTTTCAGTTGGGAGCGAAAAAAATCTGAATCTTCTACCAACAGGATCTTTTTGATCTCCGGTGGTGGTGGTGGTGCTGCGGCGCCGTTGTCAGATCCCTGGCGTTGGGCCTCTTTTTCTCGCTCCTTTCTTTTCTGAAGTCGTTTGAACCATTCCGGCTTCTGGGTTTCGACGAGTTCGTAGATGTCGATTATCAAGGTGGTCTGCTCCTTGATGATGGATGACCCCATGATGCCGGTATCTCGCAGAGTATCACGATCAATGACTGCCTTGATTTCGACAGTATCAACCGGTTGTGAGGCAAGCAGGCCGATTTCGCGTTCGGCAACCGTAAAAACAATGACTACCAGCTCCTGTTCCAGACTCAGTTTGGCAACCTCGGAGACATCGGACAGGGTAAAGAGAGGGAGGCTGCCGCCGCGGTATTTGATGACCTTCTGGCCGCTCTTGATCTCGATATTCTCTTGTTGAACCTGTTCGACGCGTTCGACGATTTCGAGAGGTACGGCGCAGGGTTCTTCGGGGCCGTTGCGGAAGAGGAGCAGGGATTGACGATCTTTATTGCGGTCCGCTTCGCCGGCTTCAGCCAAGTCTTGAGCCCGTTGGCTACCGGCCATGGAGATCAGATCGGCAAGCTTGGCGATGCCGGCAACGTCGAGAATCAGCGCGACCCGGCCATCTCCCATGATCGTGGCACCGGCATAACTGGCAAGATGTTTAAGATGGCGGCCCATGGGTTTAACGACAATTTCTATTGAATCGTGAAGGTCATCGACGACCAGTCCGTATTTGAATGAACCGGCTGAAACAACGACAATGCTGAGGTCGCTGCTCGCCTTGTAGCGGCGGTCTTGGCCGGAGCGTTTGTTTGCGAACTCTTCATCGCGAGTTTGTTCGAGTGATTCATCGATGGTCGTGGTCGGGGATCGACGATCGGCGATCGCTGATCGTCGATCGTCCCTCTCTTCGCCGCTTTCCTGGTCAACCACGGATGACTGGATGCCCAGAACCGAGGCCAGGCGGATTAACGGTATCAACTCGCCGCGCAGCGGCATGACCTCTGAATTTCCGACTCTTTCGATTCTCTCTTTGATCTGGGCGGCCCCGATACGAACGAGTTCACTGACGTTAACCTGGGGAACCGCAAAACGTTCATCGCCGACGGCGACCAAAAGGCTGGGGATGATGGCCAGGGTCAGGGGGAGTTTGATTTTAATGGTTGTGCCCTGGCCCATTTTAGAGTCAATCTCAATCTGGCCGCCAAGCAGGTCAATATTCGATTTGACGACGTCCATGCCGACCCCGCGCCCTGAGACGTCGGTGACTTTTTCCGCTGTCGACAGGTTTGGCATTAGAATCAAGATCATCTTCTCTTTACGGGACATGGCTTTATGCTGATCGCTGGAGATCAGCCCTTTCTCAAGGGCTTTATCAGCAATTTTTTCGGCATCAAGACCGTTGCCGTCATCAAGTATTTCAATGTTGACCTGGCCCGCTTCATGATAGGCTTTAAGCTCTATTTTCCCGGCTCGGGATTTGCCCGCAGCAATCCTGATTTCCGGGGTCTCAATCCCGTGGTCGGCTGAATTTCTGATGAGGTGGGTCAGGGGGTCGCTGAGTCCTTCGACAATGGTTTTGTCGAGTTCAACGTCCTTGCCGGTGATAATCAGGTTGATCTCTTTGTTGAGTTTTTGCGACATGTCGCGAACAACCCGGGGAAACTTGTTGAAAACACTGCCAATCGGCTGCATTCGGGTCATCATGATGGCCTCTTGCAGTTCCGAAGTGACCAGGTCGATGCGTTGCCCGGAAAGTTTGATGCTGTGCTGGTCTTGCTGGCTGATGGCCTGGAGCAGTTGGTTGCGTGAAAGAACCATCTCTCCGGCCAGGGTCATCAGGCTCTCAAGCAGGTTGACACTGACCCTTAAGGATGTTGGAGCATCACTCTTTTCAGTTTTAGCAGGCTCTTTTTTAGCAGGAGTGGCTTTTCTGGCTTCCGGGGTTGGGGCTGGAGCCGGTTTTTCAGGTGTCTGGGGCGGGGCGGTTTCCGGGCCTGGAACCTCTTTTGGCTCCGGAGTTATTGGTTGAGCCGGTTCCGAGCTTGTTTTTGCCGATGTTGGGGCCGGGGTGGCCGGGGTCTGAGCCTCTGCTTGTCCGCTTTCTTTGAGTTGCTTGCCGTCTTTGCCGATGAGCAGGATTTTTTCGGTCGGGAGTTCGAGAAAATCCGGGGCGACAATCGGTTCGATAATCGAACTTATGAGCATATAGAAAGGGATTGAGTTGATCGGGGCATCATCTAAAGTTCCGACCCGGTCGATATCGATTAGAGTCTCAATGATGGTGCCGAGATCCACGACGTTCTTGATAACCTCCATCGGGGTTTTGCCGTGCTGGTAGACGTCATGGATAAGGTCGTATTCAAGGAGATAAAGAAATTGACCACCCTTTTTAGCATTGGCCAGATCAATCTCCAGAACTTCAAAGATGACGGTGCCATCACTTTTTATGATCGGGATCAGGTTTGATACGCTGGCTTGTTCAGCCGGGGCTAGATGGGCTGTGGTCAGACCCACCAAGGCGACGACGAACTCGTCGATATCTTCATCGTTGCTGGTGTCGGAGTTATTGATCAAATCACGCAGTTTGTCGAACGAGTTCAAGAGGATATTTATAATTTCAGGGTTTGGCGCAAGCTCTCGATTGCGCATCATGTCGAGGACATTTTCGATCTTGTGGGCCAGCTCCTTGATGGTTTCAAGAGCCAGAAAACCGGCCCCCCCCTTAAGCGAATGGGCGGCTCTAAAAACCCGGTTAACGATCTCTTCATCGATGTCGGCCCCACCCTCCTCGATGGTTAAGAGGTCTTGTTCGATATCGGCAAGGTGTTCAAGACTCTCGCTGATATATTCCTGTAAAGTTTCGTCGTCGATAAAAGATGCCATGGACATGACGTACCTCAAGGTTTTGTTCTTTATTAGGGTTGTGTCGGTGGTTGCTGATGCACTTGCTCCCGAGAGTACTTCCTGCGGGGCGTAACAAAGTTATAGAATAGTTACATGCTGTTAAACTATTGGAAAAATGCGATCAAGTCGCATAACTTTGAAAACATCCTTGAGATTCTCCGAGACGTTACTTAACTGCATGGTTCCGCCTTTCTGTTTCAAGGTGTTGTAGGTCGCTACCAAACAGCCGATGCCCATCGAATCAATGATCACTGCATTCTCGAAGTCGATTGTAAATGAGGTATTACCGCTCTCGATCTCTTGTTGTACCGCAGATCTGAACTCGTTTAGGAGCTCACTGGTGAAGTCTTCTTTCAGGGCAATAGTAATGTGACCTTCATTCTTAGTGACTTTCATCTTCTCTCTCCACGATTGATTTGATTGGCGACTGTGGGGGATATTCTATATTGTTAGTAGCGTTTTTATTACAGTATTTCAATGGCGATTACAAGAAGATTACAGATTTAGCAGGAGATTTTTTCAGTAATTTAGTATGGAAATCATTCGACCGAGTGCAACCGCAATTTTTTTAAAAGAAAACGGCGAACCGAAATAATTGATCTGCTGCTTCCTAACTATTGACTAAAGGCTTGACAATTAGGAGCAAATTACAGTAGGAATTTAAGTTGTCGACTTTTTAGGAGACTATCAGGACAGTGTTTTAAGTCACAATAGATTTTGTTTTCTGTTAACCCCAACCAGTTTTCAGGCTAAGGAAATATAGGGATGAAACCATACACAAGCGAAAATTTGAGAAATGTTGCAATCATTGCGCACGGTGGAGCCGGTAAAACATCTTTAGTTGAAGCAATGCTTTTTGATGGGGGCAGTACGGCTCGGTTAGGTAGTGTTGATAACGGGACCTCGGTACTTGACTCTGAACCGGAGGAGATAAAACGTAAAATTACTTTGACCAGTGCGATCCACCATTTTGACTGGCAGGGAAAACACATTAATGTCATTGATACCCCTGGATATGCAAATTTTATTGTTGATACCAAAGCCTGTCTACGGGTGGCCGGAGGAGCCGTTGTTATTGTCAGTGCCATTTCCGGGGTTAAGGTTCAGACCGAGGCGGTCTGGAAGTATGCTGATGAATTTGAAATTCCCCGGATTGTTTTCATCAGTAAGCTGGATCGGGAGCGGGCCGATTTTGCCCGTGCGGTTGGTGAGATGGAGACGGTTTTCAACTGTTACCCTTTAGTGCTTCAGTTACCGATTGGTAAAGAGGAGGATTTTGTCGGGGTGGTTGATCTGGTCGCCATGAAGGCTCTGCGTTACAGCAATGATCAAAGTGGCAAATTTACGGTTGAAGAGATTCCCGATCATCTCCAGGCTGAGGCCGAAGCGGCCCGGGAGGCGATGATTGAACGAGTGGTTGAAGCCGACGATGATTTGATGGAAAAATATCTCGGCGGCGAAGAGATTACCGTAGAAGAGATCTATCTGGCGACCCATGAGGGTTCCATGACCGGTAAGTTTGTACCGGTTGTTTGCGGCTCAGCCCTGAAAAATATTGGTATCCAGCCGCTGATGGATTTGATTTGCAGCTGTCTGCCTTCGCCTCTGGAACGACCCACACAGATGGCTGAAATGCTTGCTGATGATGAGGAACATGAGCTTGTTCCGGATCCTGATGCACCCTTTACAGCAATTGTTTTCAAAACTATTTCAGACCCTTTTACCGGCCAACTCTCGCTGTTTCGAGTTTATAGTGGAACCTTGGCTTCTGATTCCAGCTGTTTTAACAGTACCCGGGATCGTAAGGAACGAATTGGTCAACTCCTGAAACTGGAAGGTAATAAACAGATTCAGATTGATAAATGTGGGCCTGGCGATATCGTGGCGGTCGCCAAACTCAAGGAGACCGTAACCTGGGATACGCTTTGCAGTGAGAAAACGCCGATGCGCCTTAAGGGGCTTGAACTTCCGGCTCCGATGATCTCTTTCTCTCTGCGGCCCAAAAGCAAAGGCGATGAGGAAAAATTGGGCAGCGCTCTGCAGCGCCTGATGGCCGAGGATCCGACTATCACTATTGTGCGCAACGATGAGACCAAAGAGCTGGTTATTTCCGGTATGGGGCAGGTGCATGTCGAGGTGACGGTTGATCGTATTAAACGTAAATTCGGGGTCGATGTTGAACTTGATGCTCCGAAAGTGCCCTATAAAGAGACCATTAAGGGGACGGTTTCGATTCAGGGTCGTCACAAGAAACAGTCCGGCGGTCGGGGGCAGTTTGGAGATGTCTGGCTTAAAATTGAGCCTCTGCCGAAAGGCAGCGGTTTTGAGTTTGTCAATAAGATCGTTGGTGGTGTCGTGCCGCGTCAATATATTCCGGCGGTTGAAAAAGGGGTGCAGGAGGCGATGGCCGGCGGGGTTCTGGCCGGCTATCCGGTAGAGGATCTCAAGGTCTCTCTCTTTGATGGTTCCTATCATACCGTGGATTCTTCCGAAATGGCCTTCAAAATTGCCGGTTCATTGGCTTTCAAGAAGGGGGTTATTGATGCCAAACCGGTTCTTTTAGAGCCGGTTATGGCGATGGAAATCAATGTTCCCAACGACCACATGGGTGATATAATCGGTGACCTCAATAGCCGCCGAGGTAAAGTCAATGGGGTTGAACCGATGGCTAATAGTCAACTTATCAAGGCTCAGGTGCCGATGTCCGAGGTCTTGAAATATGCTCCCGATCTGCGTTCAATGACTGGTGGTCGCGGGATGTTTACAATGGAATTCTCCCATTACGAAGAGCTGCCCAGCCATTTGACCACCAAGATTGTTGAAGCGGCCAAACTGGAAAAAGAAGAGAGTTAGAGCTGGTTCTAAATGGCTAAAGTAAAGAAAAAACATAAGGGTGAAAAGGGTCAGAATAGCTGGCTTGAGGGCTTTTTGCGTTTTGAAATTGTCGTTCTCCTTTTTGTCCTTATCGGCTTTTACTATTTTCTCTCTTTTTCTCCGATTCGGATGCCGAAAGAGCCGCTTGTCAGTTCGCACGCAACTCTTGCTCCTTTGCCGGCGATTCCTGAAGTCGTTACTCCGGTACAAGAAGAGGTTGCAGTGTTGGTTGATGATGCGGAGTTTTCCGATCTACCTGCAGGGGTTGTCGGTCCAGTCGCAGAGCCAAATTCCGAATTCCCGGTAGAGGGGGTTCCGGTTACCCCTATTGGCCCGGTTGTTGGGGTGGCGCTTACCGAAACTGAATCCATTGGTAAGTCGCCGATCGAAGACGATGGGCAAAAACAGAGGGTGGAACCATCCGAAGTTTCCGAGCCTCTGCCGGTTGAATCGGCGGAACTTGCTACTTCACCGCCGGAAACGCCGGCTGAAGTGCCGGTTCCGACTCCGGTTCCGGTTGCTTCTTTAGCGGAGGCCAAGGTGGTTGAGGTGGGGAGCTATGTTCTGCAATCGGATCTGCGGAAGTTTCGCTCTCAATTGGAAGAGTTGGGTTTTGTGGTGCAAACCGAAACCCAAAAGCGCCCGACCCCGATGTACCGGCTTTTTCTGGGTCCTTATTTCGACCAGCGAAAGGTGCAGGAGATGACAGCCGTGGTTCGTAAGATGGGAGATCAGCCCTTTTTACAGACGTGGGATTCCGGTACGGCCGTGGTTATTGGTTCTTTTTATCTGCAAGCCAGTGTTGCGGCCTGGGAAAATATGTATCATGCGGTCGGATATGATCCCAAGGTTCGGCAAGAGAGTTTGATGGTGCCGCATACTTGGCTGCGGCTCAGCGGATCCCGGGTGGTTGAGGATTCCGAAGCCGCTCTGGCCCGGGTGCAGGCCGCCGGATTCCCACGGGCCCGTCTTGTGAGAAGTGAGAAGTTTCCATTTCCTGGATGGTAGCAAAATATGATGAACTCGTAAAAAGCGTTTTCAGACCGCTGAGTGCGGCCACACATCTAAAACGAGCATAAAAATTTAATTAGTTTGGCCCTAAAAATGGCTTGTATACAATTTTAAATTATCAATGATAATAGGTTGTTACAGTTACCTCG
>DAOVTG010000261.1 GCA_030633185.1 Deltaproteobacteria bacterium | reverse complement strand
GGCAGAGTTTAACATCGTCAGCAAAAATCTCACGGACACGGCCACTATTAGTGGCCACAATCGGCAACCGGCAGGCCATCGCCTCCAGTAAAACTCGAGGAAAACCCTCGGCGACAGAGGTCAAAACAAAGAGATCAAAGGCCGGCATCAAACGCACGGCCTGGCTTTGCGCTCCGGCAAAAGTAACCGCATCATCGAGCTCTAAAGATTTTACCTGACTTCGCAGATCCGACTCAAGACGCCCCTCACCAACCATGACCAGATGTACCGCTGGCAGCCGTTGCCGTAATTTTGCAAAAGCGGATATCAGGGTTTTCTGATCCTTGGCCCCAACCATACGACCAACATGACCACAAACCAAAACCTTGGAATCGAGACCTAACAAGTGCCGCGCCGCCTGGCTCTCCATCAAACTCTTCTCAGTCTGCACAACATCAATGGCATTCGGCAAGGCCAAAACATCTTCGGGTTTAAGCCCGAAACCGGCTGCCAGAATATCTTGCCTGACCGCCTCTGAAACCCCGATGAAGCGGCAACGCCCTTTAAGCATAAAACGTCCAGCCAAACGCCGTGACCAGCTTCCCAATTGATAAAGGGCGTGAACCACTGAAAAAACCGGAATCTTTTTTTTAGGCGCCAAAGAGAGCGCCGCAACCGCAATGGCTGTAGCCTTCCAACGATGCGCCAGAATCAGGGAGGGTTCGTAGTTTTCGATAAGTTTCCGCAGTCGACACCGCGCATCCAGACGAAAACCTTTAAGCTGACGCCGGGAAAGTTCCAGAGATATAGTCTCATCGACGTCAATAGCCATCGTTTCATGGGCCGGCGCGGAACCGGTCAGATAAACCACAACCCGGTAGAAGGCACCAATAGGAAAAGCATCAAGATACTGGTTACAGGTCACCCGTAAACCATCGTCACGATAACGTATCTGGAGAACAGTTTTTCGGAGGTTCATTGGTGATGAGCCCCACCGGCTGCGCGATCCGGACGAAATGTGATCGCAATACCGTAACAGGGAAAGAGGTAGCAGAGATTCTCTTCGTAAAACTCCTGCATCGACGGTGAAAGATTAAAGATCTTCTCATGCAATCTTTTCCACCATTTACGACCTTTAAAAGGCGACCTAAAACGGAGCTTTAAAGAGGTGATCTCAAGACGTGATTCGGTATAAAAAGTCGGAACTTTTCGACTTAGCTGACGCTTTTCATGACAATAATAATAGAAAGTGTAAAGTCCAAAAAAACGGACATGGGTAGGGTCGGAGTAGTGATAAGGGTTAGAGAAGTGAGGCACCATGAGACGACAGCAGCCATCATCCTTCAAAACCCGCAAAATCTCTTTGAGAAGCCGGTCAAAATTATTGATATGCTCAAGGAGACTGCGCGCATGAATCTCATCAACACTGGCATCAGGCAAAAAGGAGAGACCTTTTTCGAGGTCGGCAACAATATCGACATGGGCCAGATCGACCCGATCAATACCAATCCGACCATCATCTAAAAAAGCTTTAACCTTATCACCGCAACCGAGCTCAACGATTATCGGAGAGCTTCCCCGTAGAATGATGTCAAGGTCAATTTTTATATTTAAAGTGATCTCAGCCATTTGTAACTCAGACTATAGGATTACTACTCTTCCTGAAATTGCAAGGCATAGAGTCGGGCGTATTCAGCACCTTTTTTAAGTAGCTCTTTATGGGTTCCCTCTTCGACAAGCACACCATCCTCCAGCACCACTATCCGATCCGCATTAATAATTGTCGAAAATCGATGGGCAATAACCAAAGAAGTGCGATTCTCCATTAAGCGATCAATCGCTTCCTGTACCGCTCTCTCAGATTCGGTATCAAGCGATGAAGTCGCCTCGTCAAGAATCAGAATGGGTGAATTTTTAAGTAAGGCCCGGGCAATAGAGAGTCGTTGTTGTTGACCACCGGAAAGCCTGATCCCGTTTTCACCGATAATGGTATCATATTTAAGCGGTAACTCTTCAATAAATCCATGAGCATTGGCGGAACGAGCGGCTGCAACAATGTCAGTCAAGTTGATATCACTTCTACCATAGGCGATATTATTACGAACCGTATCATTAAACAAAACAGTCTGCTGGGAGACTATCGCTATATTACTGCGTAACGACTTTTGCGTTACCTCCCGAATATCACAATCATCAATCACTATTCTACCGCTGTCAACTTCGTAAAAACGCGGCAAAAGGTTTAAGAGTGTCGTTTTTCCACTACCACTGCGACCGACAATCGCAACATTTTCTCCTTTGCGAATCTGCAAAGAGATACCTTTGAGAACCTCATCCTTATCATAAGAAAAACGCACCCCTTCATAACGAATATCCCGTTGCAGAGGAGGCAGTTCAAGAGCGTCAGGCTGGTCGAAAATTTCCGCTTCGGTATCCAGCATTTCAAACACCCTTTTGCCCGCGGCTAAGGCTTCCTGAATCTGATTATTACTACGATTGAGGCTGCGAATCGGTCCATACAGCATAAAAAGTGCCGTCATAAAAGAAAAAAAGTTTCCCGGTGTGGAAGCCCCCTGAATCACTTGACTGCCACCATACCAGATCACAGCCGCCGCAGCCAACCCGCCAGCGGTTTCCGAAATCGGTACGGTCAACGACTTGATCCTCAAGCGACGCAAAATCAAACTAAGAAGTCTTTCATTAATAACATGAAACTCCTTACGATTGTACTCCTCCATCAAAAAAGCCTTAATGACCCTGATACCGGTAAAGCTTTCCTGTAAGAAGGCTGTAATTTCAGCAACCTGGGCCTGACTTTTCTTACTGAAACGACGCAGTTTACGACTATATTTGAAAACCGGAAAAAAGAAGAGAGGAAGAAGAACCAATACGATGATCGATAATTCCCAGTCACGATAGATGAGAACCGCAACCAGCCCCAGCGCCGTAATTAACTCTTTTAATAAACCAGCTATCACGTTCGACACGGCGCGCTGTATCATTGCAACATCATAGACAATGCGCGAGGTCAAAACCCCGCTCGGAATTGCCGCAAAAAAAGAGAGCGACAGTTCCTGAACATGAAAATAGACCTCTTCCCTAATAGTGGTAATAATCCGGTTACCTACGTAACCGGTATAGTAGGTTTGGAAATAGTTGACGACCCCTTTCAGAGAAAAAATTACGATCAGAGCTACCGGCAACGCCTTAAGCATGGTCGCATCTTTATTGATAAAGATATCATCCAGGGCCGGTTTAACCAAAAAAGCTACTGCCGCCGTCAACAGAGCAAAAACACTCATGCAAAGGACGGAAATCAGCAATTGCGGCCACAGTGGGATCAGATAGCGAAG
>DAOVTG010000041.1 GCA_030633185.1 Deltaproteobacteria bacterium | reverse complement strand
TTTTTTCAGTTGCAACTCTCACGAACCATCTCGATGCGACCTTTTCTAAAAGTCAACGGGTAGAGCCGTTTAGCAATCTCACCGTCACCAAGAGTAGTCGTAATCCCTGAGGCCAGGGGTAGATCGCGGCAGCCGACCAGAGCCCTCCGCCAGATTTCGGCATCAGGTTCGGGCCCCATTTTAGCACAAAGTTGCCGCAACAACATAATGGTATCAAAACCGTAGGTTTCCAGCAAACCCGGCACCACACCCTGATTGAGAGCCGAATACCGTTCCCGAAAAGCAACCAGCTCGGCTGATGCATCACAATGGGAACAACAGCCATCAACCAGAAGAGCCCCTTCCGCATACTCTTCCACTTTGGCCAATAAAGACTCGCTGTTCCAATAACGCCCGCCCAACAACCAGCACTCTTCAAGGTCGTAAAAAGCTAATTGCGGAATCAACAATTGCAGACTCGAAGCCCGGTCGGGAACCACAACAGCCTCAAAATCACAATCGAGTAAAGGTCGCGGCTTCAACTTATTCTTACCTGAAAGCAGATTAAGCTCGCTGCCATTAAGACCAATTTCTTGGGCCAGCCGGAAGAGTCTATCCTTTTCCATAGAGCTCCGGCGCTCTTTCAACCAGACTTCATACTCATGACGTTTTACCTTGAAACGACGATAACGTTCCGGGCCGATCATTTCACGGATTGCGGGGCCAAAATCGGGACGGCTCGAATCATAGTAGACCTTCCGCACCACCTGACCACCCCAAGCCTCAGCCTGAGCCGCAAAAATTTCAGCAAACTCACGTCCATAACGATTCTGAGGTACAAGCATGGCGAAATCTTTTAAGCCCATACGGGTCATCGCCAAATCAGCCAGTGAGACGGCCTGGTTGCGAATTGTCGGATAATGCTGAAAAACATTGGGATAGCGCTCAAGATTGTGCAGCAAAGGGCTTAAGCTGACCATAGTCACTCCTCGACTATGCGCTTCGACTGCGGCATAATTGGCGGCTTTCCCGGTATAGGGCCCAATCAGCAGATTCACCTTTTTCTTATTCACCAGATAACGAACCCCGGCCCGAGCCCGTTCTCCCTCTCCGGCAGTATCGTAAATCAGCAGCCGCAAACGCGGCAGAGCTTGAGATTTAAATGCTGTCAAGGGGTTCGCAGCCGCTGTAACGGCCACCGATTCAACTAATGATTTCACCTTCATCGACATATTCCAGGTATCGATATGCTCTTGCAGTAAAGTAACTCCGGCATCCGGCTCGGCAACCGTCTCGAACCATGTCGAGGTATCAATAATTTCAGGGTCTTGCGAGGCTTGCCGGTCTTTAATATTGTTCGCCGACGAACGAAATTCGGATCCTTCGAAAGGTGTGGTCGCAGAATCTGACGTCGCCTTAGCAAAAACCCCAGGATAAACCCCCAGAGCCAATTCCATGCCACGCAACAGACGTTTACCAGCTGCGGCATTTGAACCGCTCAGGGGCAAGAGGCAACCGACCGTCACTTCAGTCGCACCGGCCAGAACCTGGTGCAAAAGGAGAAAATCCCGGGCTTCGGTCTTGATATCCTCACTAACCTTGCACCCTGAAGTCAACTTTAAAGCTAAATCCAGTAACAGTTGCTCTGCCGCCGCCGGCAAGCCGACTGCTGGCTGATGACACAAACGCGTAAAATATTCCGCCGTAATTCTGCACGATAACCCTTCGTCACTTTCTCGCTGCCACCACTTAGCCACCTGCTCATCAGTCAAATGAGAGAGCAGGCGTGAAAAATAATCGCCGGCATCCACCTCAATAGAGTGCCGATAGTGCTTCCTGAGTAACAAACAAGCTCCATTAAAATCTCCCTGACTTTCGAGCTGCTCGACCTCTCTTTGCCAAGTCGGCACAAATTCAGCATTTTGCAAAAACCACGGTATCTGCACAGTTTCTGCTGAAGATGGTTTACCGAAATCTGTTTTCAATTGGTCTGCCCAACCTGTCTGAACCAGTGCCAACACCATAAAAACCGTTAACACGAAAGTTGCCCGCAAGTAAGTGCTTTTTTCAAAACATTTTCTTGTTAAAAAACAAGAAAATAACCTGCAAGACACTAAACAATATTTTCCCCCAACTAACATCTCATTACCTCATTGAGCTCGAAGCACGACCTTAAAGACTGTTTTTCAACAAAATCACAAAATAGACCGGAAACAGTAAGACTTTTTTACATCAGGCAACCAACTTGAACATATTCCAACCGCAACAGTCAACCAAAAAGTAACAATTTCCACACGTAAAGATTAAACCCTAGGTTTTTCGTTCTAAAATAATCTTTTTTTGACAATTTATGACAAAATATGGTAGTTTGACCGGGTCTAATTTACTACCCTACAAGTTAAGGAGAAACCACAATGCATCGCTTACACTTTATATTGTACGCTCTCATTCTGCTCGTTCTCTTATCGAGCCCGGCCCCGACGGCCCAGGCCGCCACCGATACGAATTTCCCTGAGGTGATGATCATCCTTGATGGTTCCGGCTCAATGTGGGGAAACGCTGGCAGCCAAACCAAGATCAAGGCCGCCAAGGATGTCCTGCACCAACTTATCCCTTCACTGCCGAGTGAAGTGAAACTCGGCCTCACCGTCTACGGCCATCGTCAAAAAGGGCGCTGCGATGATATTGAAATCATGATGCCGGCCGGCAGCGATGACCGCGACCTGTTACTGAGCAAGGTCGACAGCATCAGTCCGAAGGGTAAAACCCCGATCGCTGATTCGATCAAGATGGTCGTTGATGAGCTTAAAACCAAGGAAAATAAAACCACCATTATTCTGGTCAGTGATGGCGAAGAGACCTGCAACCCCGACCCTTGCGGCGTCGTCAAAACCTTAAAGGCGACCGGCATAAAATTTATCCTGCATGTTGTCGGCTTTGATGTCGACTCACTTAAAAAACTACCGGCAAGCTCGGTTACCCTGCGCCGTGATGACGGCCGGGTGATTCTCGAAACCCCCAGTAAAGGTAACAACTACTATTTCTTCACCAGCAAACCCCTGCCGCTGGGATAACGACTATCCTATCTGGTACGCCTTTGCCGTACAACCCGGCAACTACTCTCTCAACGTCTATCTCAAAGGTATGGACGAAGCCCTGCCGGTCGCCGATGATATCGTTATCAAAAAAGGCGAGTTACTGGAATTTGATACAGGATTATAAAACACCACAAAAAACGATATATTTTCCATTCAGCAAAAAACCAAAAGGATTTAGGGTACATTATGACGCAGGAAAAAATTGACTTAAAAACCGTCAAACATGTTGCCGCGCTGGCGCGGATTGAAATGAACGATGATGAATTGGAGCAATATGGAGCCCAATTGAATGCGATTCTTGGTTATGTTGAGAAATTGCAGGAGCTTGACACCAGTGATGTGCCGCCGATGGCCCATGTTGCAGCCACTGCGACCCCGATGCGGGAAGACCGCTTGACCGAGGGTTTGGGGGAAAGAGTGCTTAGTAATGCCCCGCAACGGGAAGAGCGTTTTTTCAAAGTTCCTCAGGTTATTGAGTAGAGAGATCCTGGCTGCGCTAATGAGTACTTTTCAAACCCTAACCTGGCTAAAAGAAAAAAGAGCCCTGCGCTTACTTGATCAACGCCGGCTGCCGACCGCAGAGATTTTTCTTGAATGTGAAGATTTGCCTCAAATAGTCGAGGCGATCAAAACCCTGGCCGTCCGCGGAGCTCCGGCAATTGGCGTAGCCGCTGCTTATGGGGTGGTTATTGGAGTTCAGAAAGCAATAGCGACCGGAAACGGCATCACCGCACCCACGTTAACCACTATTATCGACGTACTCGCCGCCACTCGACCGACAGCGGTTAATCTGTTCTGGGCTCTTGAGAGAATGAAAAGGGTTGGGGAAGAGGGCCTTAAGAGGGGTCTTGACGAGACCGCATTAAGAGATCTCCTGCTCGTAGAAGCTGATCGGATCTATGCGGAAGATGACCGGGCTCATCATCGACTGGGAGAGTATGGCGCAAAACTGATCCCGGCCGAGGCTAGAATCTTGACCCACTGCAACGCCGGAGCTCTGGCTTGTGCTGAATATGGTACGGCTCTGGGGGTTATCCGGGCGGCGCAGGCGGCGGGCAAAAACATAAAAGTTTACGCCGACGAAACCAGACCTCTGTTACAGGGCTCGCGCCTGACGACGTGGGAGTTACTTAAAGAAAAGATCCCGGTTACCCTGATCTGTGACAATATGGCAGCCCATTGTATGGCTAAGGGAATGATCGACCTGGTTATCGTCGGCGCTGATCGGATTGCTGCCAATGGCGATACCGCCAACAAAATCGGCACCTATAGCGTCGCCCTGGCGGCCAAAGCCCACAATCTACCTTTCTATGTAGCCGCCCCAACCTCAACTATCGATTTTTCACTGGCCGATGGTTCGATGATCCCGATCGAAGAACGCGATCCCGACGAGGTAAGATTTTTTGGCGAAAAACGCACCGCACCGGAAAAAGTTGCGGTTTACAACCCCGCCTTTGATGTCACCCCGGCGACCTTGATCAGCGCGTTCATCACCGAAAAAGGCATTTTCACACCCGACCAAATCTCCAGCACTCGTTAATCTTGATGGCGTCGTAAAAAGTCATGGGATGGCTAAGTAAAAATTTCGATAGACAAGATGTTGTGGTTCTCCAGGCTCGAGACCATACATGTAGTATGTCGAGTGTCTGGAGAACCACAACAACGCAGGATATCGGAACTTTTTACGACGCCATCAATCTTTGGGCAGGATTTTAACCTTAGCCCGACCTTTTTCCCCGCCGAAAACTTCGGCCTGACTCTGATTGAGATAGATAACAATACGCTCACCGGTCACCCGGTTTTCACCCTGCCACATCACCGGATTACCGGTCAGAATAACCTTTCTTTCGGCCTGAATCAACTCGGCCCGCTCACAGGTAACGAATTTGTCAGCCTGGTTCAACTTGACATTACCGACAGCGATCGCCTTAAGCAGTTTTCGGCTCTGCATATCGAAGTAATTTACAACCTTGTTGGCATAAAGAACCATATCCTTCTGTTTGGCAATAACCTTGCCGCCAAAGGTGACGGTACCCTTCCGGCGGTTGGCTTCAGTCCAGTCGGAGATAATCTCCAAGGGATCATCCTGCTGACCTAAACGCATCTGCTGACGAGGATCCGTCGCGGGGTATGCGGATGGTAATCCGCCTTGATCGACTTTTGTCCTCGGAGACGCCTCGTCCGCAACCCGCGAAGAACCGGAAGGCACGCTTTTGAGAGCCGGCTCAGGTACCTCGATTTTACTTCCGGTTTTTCCTTTCTTCGCCGGGGTCACAGACCTATAGAGAGAGGAGAAGGTCACCTCTTGCATCTGCCTGCCACCGCTTCCCTCACCGCTCAACATTTTGAAAAGCCTGGGCGAATATTTTTCCGGCATAAAGGTGGTCGTCAGATAACGGTCACCAATATCAAAATCGCGAACCAGAAAATAATCACGGGCCATAAAGAGTAGAGGCAGACCGGGACCCTCATCGGTTTCCAGCCAAGACCGGGCCTGGATCGTAAAAGGGCTCTTGGGAAAAGCTTTGGTCAGGGTCAACAGAGCTCGATGACCGTCTTCGACAGCGCCCTTATTGAGATGAGCCATCCCCAGGTAGTAGAGCACCTTGTCATCAATAAAACCGGGATAGGTTTTGAGAAGATATTCGAAACGGGCTATGGCTGAATGAAACTTACCCTTCTTGTAATAGTAGAAACCTACATAGAATTCACGTTTCGCAAAACGCCGCTTACAGTCGTTGATTCGTTGAATAATCTTGGCTGTATAGGGGGGACTATCGGGATAACGTGACAGGGCCTCCTGAAAAGTCTCCAGAGCCTGGCGCAGAACTTCGAGATCAAGATCGATAGTTTTCAAGGTCGCATAGTAACTCATCCCGACTTGATAGAAGGCGTAGGGGGCCTTGTCGTGATCCTCATTGAAGTTGATAAAATCGTTGTAGGTTCGAGCCGCATCCTCCAAATCTTTACGACGGTAGGAGATATCGGCAGTCCGCAAAAGGGCCAGTTTGGCATACTCGGTATCGGGAAATTCATTCTGAACCTCCTGAAAAAGCTCATTCGCCCGACTGAGACTCTTTTTTTGATAAGCCTTCTCGGCCTTCTGAAAAAGGGTCTTCGGATCATCGACGACAACCTCACGAGAGGCGCAGGAGGCACCAAACCAGAGAACCATAAAGATAAGAGCTATAAAAAACAGTTGAAAAATAAAAAGGTGCCGCCGGGCAGAGCTTTTTCCGCAGTCCTGAAGCATCACTCGGGATATTCCTTGATTAAATGAAATTGTTGGATTACATCACTCTTTAACTATCAATCAAACATAAGGCTGTCTTGAAAAATTAGGATTTTTGTTCGAGTGCAAGGCAGGCGAAGATTTTAACCGGAGGAATACGTTTAGTATTTTGAGGATTAAAATTTGAGCCTAACGCTGCAATCGGGCAAAAAGACAATTTTTCAAGGTAGCCACGAAACCTTTTCAATATTACAGATAGACGACTATGTCAACGCCAAAACCGATTGATCCTAATTCCGTTTATGCCCTGGTTGCCAACCATAAGGGCGAAATTTTTGACCATCCCGAATGGCTCATGCTCGGCGCGGCAGGCCTTAACCACCGCCAACCGGAAAGTGAAGAGTTAATACCCCTGCCGCCCGGCAGCCGCCTCTTCTTTCTACCGGACTGCCCGCCCTTGGCTTGGAATCAAAAAAATCACAAAAAAAGCCCGATCAGCCGCCTTGACGGCGTCGGCAGCTCCGGACTCCAGGGGGTCGCCGCCTTCCTGCCGCCGGCCTACAGCCGTTTTCTACTGCCAGCCGTCTCTTACCACAAGAAAGAGTACACTCTGCCTTTATGGGCCTATACCGCCGTCGGTTGGTCGAATGATATCGGCTATGTCACGACCGCTGGCCGAGTTGATGAAAATCGCCAATGGGAACCGGAATATTTTGACGACCGTGAAGTTGTTGCCGGCGTCGACCGAAAACTTGAACTCTACCCTGAAAACCGACTGATTGACCATATGAGCCGTTGCGCCGTCGACTACCACTGTTTCGCCGCCAAGAATTTTTTTCTCGAACGCTGGGAGTGCCCGCTGCCGGTCTCGCCGACCTGTAACGCCAACTGTATCGGCTGTCTCTCCTTCCAGGAAGAAAAAACTCTCAATAAGGGAGAAAACTGTCCCGCCTCACATGAGCGCATCAACTTTGTGCCGACGGTTACAGAACTTCTCGAAGTCGCCCTGCCTCATATCGAGGTCGCCGAGAATCCGGTCTTAAGCTTTGGCCAGGGCTGCGAAGGCGATCCTATCCTCCAGGCTGACCGCATCTGCGAATTTGCCCGGGCCGTACGCAAAACTACTTCGGTCGGCACTCTCAATGTCAACACCAATGCCAGCCTGCCGAAAAAGGTCGCCATGATGGCGGCAGCCGGTATGGATGCCATCAGGGTCAGTCTCAATTCGGCCCGAACCGACACCTACCTGCCTTATTACCGGCCCCGTAACTATACGTTTACCGACGTTCTTGAATCACTGCGACAAGCCAAAACCGGCGGCCTCCATCTGGCCATAAACCTTTTGGTAATGCCGGGAATTTCCGACGCCGAAGCCGAGGTTACAGCCCTGCTCGAGCTGATTGACAAATACCAAATCGACCAGGTTCAGATGCGTAATCTCTGCATCGATCCCCGCCAGTATTACGATATTTTCAGTGATGATTTTGCCCACCCAATCGGCATTGTTAATCTTTTAAAACGTCTGCAACAGGAGTTTCCCAACCTCCATATCGGCTATTTTAACCGCTTTCTCGGTTGAAAAAATGAAAGGAAAAAAAGCTATGAAATATATCGGAGCCCACGTCAGCACCTCAGGCGGAGTCGCCAACGCCCCACTTAGGGCCAAGGAGATCGGCGCCAAAGCCTTTGCCCTCTTCACCAAAAACCAGCGCCAGTGGCGGGCTAAAGATCTTAGCGAAAAGGAGATCACCACTTTTAAAAAAAATCTTGACGACTGTGGTTTTAAACCGGAGCATGTTCTGCCACATGACAGCTACCTTATCAATCTCGCCCATCCCGAAACCGACAAACGACAAAAATCACTGGCGGCCTTCATTGATGAACTTGAACGCTGCGAACAACTCGGCCTGACCAAACTCAATTTCCATCCGGGCAGCACTTTAAGACAAATCAGCGATGAAGAGGGACTTAACCTGATCGCGCAAGCAATCAACACGGCCCTGGCAAAAACCTCCACCGTAACCGCAGTCATCGAAAATACCGCCGGCCAGGGCAGCAACCTCGGCCACCGTTTTGAGCACCTTAAGGCGATCATCGATCAAATCGAAGATAAATCCCGTATCGGCATCTGCCTTGACACCTGCCACACCTTCGCCGCCGGCTATGACCTGCGGACTCCTGAAACCTACGCGCAGACCATGCAGGAGTTTGATAACATCGTCGGTTTTTCCTACCTTAAAGGAATGCACCTAAACGATGCCAAAAGCACTCTCGGCAGTCGAGTCGACCGCCATCACAGCATCGGCCAAGGAAATTTAGGCCTGGAACCCTTCCGTCTCCTGATGCAAGACCCTCACCTCGACAACATCCCCCTGATCCTGGAAACTATCGACGACAACCTTTGGGCCGAGGAGATCACCCTGCTCTATAATTTGACAGCGGCGTAAAAAAATCCGGCCAATAGGAGGCGGTTCATCAACTATACACAGCTTCAATCTCGGCGGCGAATTTTTTATAGATATTAGCCCTTCTGATCTTCATCGTGGCCGTCATTTCATCATCGTCATGATCAAGCTCTTTGGTCAACAGTTTGAAGCGGCGGATATTCTCAACCCGGGCAAACTGCTGATTGGTTTTCTCGACCTCGGCTTTGATCAGGGCAAAAACCTCCGGCAAAGCGGAGAGGTTTTTGAAATTTGTAAAAGTAATCTCTTCATCGATGGCCCATTTGCTGACATTGTCAAAATCGATCTGCAACAAAGCCGCCAGATAATTACGTCCTTCACCAACGACAATGGCCTCTTTGATATAGAGACTAGTGGTCAGGGCGTTTTCGATCTCGGAGGGGGCAATATTTTTACCGCCGGAAGTGATGATGATATCCTTTTTACGGTCGACTATTTTTAGATGGCCGTCCTCATCCAGGGTAGCAATATCACCGGTATAGAGCCAACCGTCGACAATCATCTCTTTCGTCTCTGCTGCATTCTTGTAGTAGCCGACAAAGATCGATTCTCCCCTCTTTAAAAGTTCTCCTTCCGAGGTGATCTTAAAATCAATGATGTCAATGGCCTTGCCCACGGTGCCCAGTTTGATATCGTCGTCCATATGGATAAAGGAGAGTCCGGTACACTCCGTCATACCGTAACCCTCTTTAACCCGGATGCCGATATCGTGAAAAAAGCGCAAGACCTCGGGACTGACCTTAGCCGCAGCCGAGAAACAAAAGTGAGCCCGACGCAAACCGACGTAGTTCTGCAGGGCGCGAAATATCAGCCAGTAAGCGGCTATATTGAGTAACTTCAGGGTAAAACCAACCGGTTTCTTATTGAGCAAAAGCTCTGAGCGCCGTCTACCGACGACCATACATCGATGATAGAGCCATCGTTTAAAAGCGGAAGTCTCCTTGATGTTTATGAGGATTGCCGATTGCAGTTTTTCCCATATCCGGGGAACCCCAAGAAAAAGAGTAGGCGCAATCTCACGCAGGTCGGCTTGAATGGTGGCAATACTTTCAGCAAAATTTACCGGATACCCGACAAAAATCGGTAGAAAAAGGGTAAAGATCTTCTCCGCGACGTGGCACAAGGGCAGATAGGAAACCACCATATCGTCAGCCGTAGGGGCGATTGCATTGATTGTACTAAGCGTCGTTGCCTCAATATTACAATGGTTGATCATCGCCCCTTTGGGTTTGCCGGTAGTCCCCGAGGTGTAGATCATGATACAGACATCTTCAGGATGACCCATGGCAACTTCAGCCACAAAAAGGCCTAAGTTTTCCAAGGATAGTTTGCGGCCCAACTCTTCGATTTCCTGAAAAGAGATGATATTTTCTTTATTATAGTTGCGCAGGCCTTTCATGTCGATAACGATAATTTTCTGCAGTTTCGGTAACTCGTCCCAAACTTCCAGAATTTTGTCGGTCTGTTCCTGATCTTCACAGACTACAAATTTGGCATCGGCATGATCGACGACATATTGCACTTCCGGGTACGGACTTGTCGGGTAGACCCCGACCGTAACCCCGCCAAGGGCGATAGCCCCCAATTCTGCATAAAGCCATTCCCGACAATTTTCACTGATAATTGCGAGATGGTCACCCCGCAAAAAACCTAAGACTTTGAGCCCCAAAGCAAAATGGGTAACATGTTCACGATATTGCTGCCAGGTAATACGCTGCCAGATACCAAACTCTTTTTCCCGCAAAGCAACCTGGTCGCAACGTCTGGCGGCAGTATCGAGAAAGGTCTGGCAAAGGGTTTTCCCGCTTAGCTCAACCACCGTTTTCTCCGTTTGTAATGTTTCACGTCACGATAACTCTTCTCTTCTCCCTGATCACCAAAACCTAAGTAAAACTCCTGAACATCCTGGTCGTTAAGCAGCTGATCAACCGGACCATCCAGCACCATCCGACCATTCTCCATAATATAGCCGTAAGAGCTGATCGAAAGGGCGATCTGGGCATTTTGTTCAACCAGTAGAATTGTCGTTCCTTCACGCTGATTGATCTCTTTAATGATGGCAAAGATTTCATCGACCAACAATGGAGCTAAACCCAGAGAGGGTTCATCTAACATCATAAGTTTGGGTTGAGCGAGCAGGGCCCGGCTGATGGCCAGCATCTGCTGTTCGCCGCCGGAGAGATAGCCGGCCAATCTTTTGCGACGATCTTTTAAGGCCGGAAAGTAGTTGAAACATTTCTCCAGATCAAGCCGGACGGCAGCTCGATCCTTGCGGATATAGGCACCGCAATTCAGATTCTCCTCGACCGTCAAATCCTCAAATATCCGACGCCCTTCAAGAACCTGAAAAATCCCCTTACGAACAATTTGATGCGGTGCAAGTCCGGCTAAGTTTTCACCCATAAATTCAATACTACCGTCGCTGATCTCACCATCTTCGAGCGGTAAAAAACCACTGATTGCCTTTAAAGTCGTTGATTTACCGGCCCCGTTCGAACCCAACAAGGCAACGATGGCCCCTTGCGGCACCTCCAGAGAGAGACCTTTGAGCACCAGGACGACATGGTTGTAAATCACTTCAATATTATTAACCCGCAAAATTGCCGGTGATTTTTCTTGATCGGTCATAAAGGAGTATCCGGTTGGGGTTGTTTTATTGCTTGAAGTTAAAAAAACAATTTGGAACTTTGCTTCGCCCTCACTAACGGGGTCGCATCTTGACAAATGGCGGAATAGATTTTTGCTTTTTCGCGAACCTCTTGGCCGCCAAGTATCAAGAAACAACCCCAACCGAACAAACGCGGGCAAACACCGCAAGACAAGCTTCACTCTATCTCGGGCGGGGTCATTTCTTGACGATGGCGTATCGAGATAATCGGACAAGCCAAAAAGCTACCAATAGCTATGGTCAAGATTTGACCCCATTCAAGAGGGCGAAGCAACGTTGATGGCGTCGTAAAAAGTCCGATCTACTGCGCTGTTGTGGTTTTTACTTAGCCATCCCGTGACTTTTTACGAGGGCATCAACGTTCGCGGCGTTCTCGAATCTAATTTTATTTTAAATAGATCCAATCGGATGCCGGTACGAATTCTCCGTCTTTGGCGATATAAACTTTACCCACACCGGTTGCGTTACTCTCTTTAAAACTAATCTTGCCGGCAAAATCGCCGGTATCCCACTCTTTGACCAGAGGAATCATATCTTTCAAGTTGGGGCCGGTGATCGCCAATCCCTTCTCTTTACACATCTTGGCCAGTTTGACATAGACCATACCCGTAAACCAGCCCTGCATATAGGATTGGGGGCGGTAGGTAACATCGGGGTGGTGTTTCTTACTATACTCACGAATTATTTTGATCATCGCCACATCGCTCTGCTGCCAGTAAGCATAAGGGGTAACTCCCATATAACCATCACCATCAGCACCCAGTTTACCTAAGAGCATCTGCGTCATCGCCCAGAAGGTTCCCATAAAAGTGGTTTTCAGACCATAATCTCGGGCTCCCTGAATAACCGCCGGAATCGGAGGAACAACATAACCTTGAAAAATACAATAATCAGGATTATGGCGTTTTAGATCCAATAACTGACTCGTAATATCAACCGCACCAACCTTGGTAACCTCTTCGGCAACAACTTCAACTCCCAACTTTTTCGCCATCTCACGGGCGTAGGGAATTGGGTCACGGCCAAATTCGGTATCACTGTAAAAGAAAGCAACAGTCGCTTTTTTCCCTTTTACTTTAGGATTTTTGGCGATATATTTAAGCAAAATACCAAATTGCTGAGCATAAGTCGGGCCGGAAACAAACATGTAAGGGTTTTTCGACCGATCTGCCAACTCCTCGGAAAATGAAGTTGAACCATAAACAATTTTGTAATTATTGTTAATTTCCGGAGCCAGTGCTTTACCTTCACCAGTCGACTCACCATAGTTCATAACCGGTTTTTCTTTGGCCATCACCTTTTTAAAAGCCGCGACAGCCCGCTTTAAATCATAACCGGTATCATCATAAAGATATTCAAGCTGCTGACCGTCAATGCCGCCCTGTTCATTGGCATAAGCCAGAGAGTCCGCCAATCCCTGATGAATATGCTTTCCGGCAAAGGCAAAACGTCCGGTAATCGGCTGCTGAGCGCTGATTTTAATAGTTTCGCCGGCCCATGCCACTCCTGCCATCATGATAAAACATAGAACCATAATCAAGCTGTTTAATAGTCTGGAACGCATTCTTTCCTCCTCTTATGCTTATGGGTTTTCTGGAAAGCTAAACTGCCTCCCAGGGTTGATAATCTAATTTCACGTAACTATTCAGGTGCTCATAACTAAAAGCGTTAAGTTATAGCGGATAGCGGCGAACTTTGCTTTGCCCTCATAAATGGGGTCACATATTGACAATGGCTGCTGGCAGCTTTTCGACTTGTCCGATTATCTCGATACGCCATGGTCAAGAAATGACCCCAACCGAGACGGAACGGCACCTCTAAAAACTCTTCTCACGAGATGGCTAATCAAAAATTTCGATCTCCTGCGACGCCATCAGTGTTTGAAAGGCCATAATCGGAAGTGGCGTTTAACCCGACACCACATTTCGGCGAGGCCGTGGGGCTCAAAGACGAGAAAGACGACAATTAAAAGACCAAAGACTACGGTTTGCAAAGGAAAGAGAAAGGACA
>DAOVTG010000140.1 GCA_030633185.1 Deltaproteobacteria bacterium | reverse complement strand
CCGGGCCAGTCGTAGTTATTGAGTTGGGTGATAACCTCAGGGGCCAGATGTTTAAAGGTTCCGCCATGCTGGTTGTAGTAGTTGCTTAAGAAAGTTTCGGCCAGTAGAGGGATATCTTCACGGCGATCTCTCAAAGGTGGAACCTGGATCGGTAGAACGTTGAGGCGGTAAAATAGATCCTGGCGAAAATTTCCTGCGGCGATTTCTTGGCCGAGATTTTTATTGGTGGCGGCGATGATGCGGACATCGATGGGGATGGTTTTGCCGCCTCCTAAACGGGTCAAGGTTTTCTCCTCCAGAACTCGAAGTATCTTGGCCTGGGTGTTAAGGCTCATATCGCCGATCTCATCAAGGAAAATGGTGCCCTCGTGACTCTGCTCAAATTTTCCTTTTTGCCGCCGGTCAGCTCCGGTAAAGGCCCCTTTTTCATATCCGAAAAGTTCCGATTCGATCAGATTGTCGGGGATAGCGGCACAGTTGACATCGATGAAGGGGCGGTTATGGCGACCGCTTAAACGGTGGATCTCCCGAGCTACAAGCTCTTTGCCGGTGCCATTTTCACCGACCACCAGAACCCAGCCATCGGTTGGGGCGATGATCCTGATCTGCTCCTTGAGTTGGCCGAGGGCCTTGCACTCGCCGACCAGGCGGTTCTCGTTATACTGTTTTTTGAGACGGTGATTCTCCTCTTGCAGGCGAGAAAGGGTTAGAGCGTTACTGGCGGTAATTATCAGTTTGTCCAGTGAAAGTGGTTTTTCAATAAAATCAAAAGCTCCCATTTTGGTCGCCTGAACGGCGGTCTCAATCGTGCCGTGACCGGAGATCATGATGATGGGGACTTGGGGATGCTCTTTCTTGAATCCCGGCAAAAGTTTTAAACCGTCACTGTCCGGCAGCCAGATGTCGAGAAAGATCAGATCTGGGTTCTCTTTTTCAAGCAGGTTTAAAGCGTGGGTGCCGTCTTCAGCGCAGATAACGTTGTAACCTTCGTCGCTGAAAACGCCACTCATTGAGCGCCGGATAGCGGGCTCGTCATCAATTATTAATATAGTTTTTTTCATATCTTCTTGATAATTGGTAACTCGATTGTAAAACAGGTTCCTTTAAGATGGTTTTCCCGTACGCGTATAAAGCCCCGATGGTCGTTGATGATGGTTTTGACAATTGTCAAGCCGAGGCCGGTTCCTCTTTTTTTGGTTGAGAAGTAAGGTTCAAAAAGGCGGGCCTGGGTTTTTTCGTCGATTCCCGGGCCATTGTCGTTGAGCTCGATAATAATCATTTCCAGACTTTTGTCAAGTCTGGTGGCAATCCAGATCCGGCCGCTGGTGATTTTTTGTAAAGCAGCCAGGGCGTTGTCGAGTAGATTGGTCATGACCCGCTTGATCTGTTCAGGGTCAAAATAAAAATCGGGAATCCGGGTGTCCGGTTCAAAGTCAAACTTAATTCGGTTGTGACTCTGACGGTAGAGAATGAGAGACTCTTTGATGATCGCATTCAGGTTTTGGAGAGCGGGCTTGGCCTGAGGCATGCGGGCAAAATTGGAAAATTCATTAACCAGGGATTTTAAGTCGTTGACCTGGCGGACAATGGTGCTTGTACAATCTTTTAAAACGTGGTCGCCCTCTTTGGTCAAACTGCTATATTTACGTTGAATGCGTTGAGCTGAAAGGGCAATCGGGGTTAGCGGATTTTTGATTTCATGAGCGATTCTGCGGGCTACTTCGCGCCAGGCTACGGTTTTTTGGGCCTTGACCAACTCAGTCATGTCGTTGATTAAGATCAACATGCCGATGTAGGTTTTTGACTCATTGTAGAAGGGGCTGAAATGAACCGCGATATAGCGGTTGTGGTCAGGCAGGGTTAGTTCAATACTGCTCTCTTTATGGGGGTCGTTCTGGCTCTCCTTCAGGTATTGGCGAATCTTTTGGATAAGTTCCGGGTGAAAAACGTCACGGTAGTTTTTATCCTCGACTTTGTCGGCTGAAAAGGCGAAAATCTTCTCTGCTGCAAGGTTGATTGTCGTGATTTTGCCGCCGCGGTCAAGGGCGATGACGCCGGTGTTGATATTTTCAAGGATAGTTTCAATGTAGCGGCGCCTTTGGGCCTGCTCTAAGCTGATGCGGCTCATCTCCTGGTTGGCAAGCTCGCTCTCCTCGCGGCTTTTTAAAAGTTTTTCAGTCATGCTGTTAAATGAATCAACCAGGATGCCGAGTTCGTCGCTGGCCACCATGTCGATGCTGACATCAAGGTTGCCGCCGGCGATTTCCCGGGTTGCCAGGGCCAGTTCATGAACCGGGGCGGTAATGTCTTTGGCCATATAGAAGCCGAACCAGATCGAAATAAAGGTGATCAGGGCGGTTATCAGCACGAAGGTCAGGATGTAGTTGCTCTTGATGTAGAGCTCCATGTTACTCGCTTTTTTGTAGGCGGTATATTTTTCCGAAATGCCCTCCATCTGCAAGGCGAGTTTGGCTGGTATAAATTTTACCGTGACAACCAGGGCGATAATTTCATCTCCCTGCCAGACTGAAAAGACCGGAGCCCAGCCCTGAACCAGGGCCGCACCATTATCGAGTGGGACGATTCGTTCCTTGGGCGGGGGCCGGTTGCCTAAGTCGATGCCGGCTTGAAAGTTTTCCTTGCTTAAGTTGTCGCTCAGGCTGAGAGCGCAGGCTATCGGTGGTCCGGGTTGAGGGATTATGGCGATTGCGTCGAGCGAGAACTCGGCCCGTCTCTGTTCGACGAGTTTTTGCACAAGATTTTCCCGTTCGCCGATCATCAGTCCTTTGCGAATGGTTTCTGAAGCAACGACGGCTGCAAAATTCTGGTTTTGCCGGCGCAGATTGTCGTAATATTCCTGAGCGACAATCAGTGAGGCATCGAGGGAGGTTTCAAAGCTGGTGGAGAACCAGTTGTCAAGGCTGAAGCGGATAAACCCGGTGGCGGCGACAAAGAGGAGAATTGTGGGAAAGAGTGAAAGCGAGATAAAGGCAACCACCAGTTTGGTACGCAGGCGAAAGCCGACAATCTTGCGTTTTCTCTCCAGGACTAGTTTGAGGAGGTTGCGCAGGATAAGAAAAATCAGTAGCAGCAGGAGAATTACATTGATGTTGATGAGGGCGAAAATAATAACGTTGCCGAGGATCGGGAGATCGGTTGGCAGGTTGGGCAGATTCATCTCAATGTAGAAGAGGGTAGTTATAACGGCCGTCAGGACAACTATAATGATGATTTCTCGCCGCCGTCGTTTGTGATCTTTCTTGGCGAGAGTTTTGATTCCCTGGCTGGTGGTGGGTGTGATGGAGGGCAAAGGCTATCTCTTAAGGGCTTCGTTGATCAGACGTTCGGGAATGTCGATAGTGTAGTTGTTGCTCTTGCGATCCCAGGCCGAGAGGAAGAAAAAGAGGTATTCGAGATGGAAGGGGAGGCGTACTTTCCTGATCTCGGTGCGGACTTCAACCTGATAGTCCCGATCTCGTTCAAGCTGGTTTCCTTGCAGCAGGGTGATGTCTTCGAATTTAGTGGCCATCTGAACCGCTTCCTTATAAGAAGTGGTTTCAATAGTTCTTGTTCCAGTGGTTCTCCCTACAGTAAAAAGCTTTTTTAGATTATCGTATTTAATCTTATGGGTATATGTAATATCTTTAACTTTCCGGTTGAATTTGACCAGAAAAAGGTTGATTCTGCTCACTTTGACTTTTATCGAGAGGGATATTTTCTGTGAGACGCCGTTTAAAAGTAAAGATTTTATTTCATGATCAAAAGGGTTGGCGACGCGTAACGAAAAGGATATCCTGTTTTTTTCGGAGCTGATTACGAAGTCTTCAAGGTAGGGTGGGTGGTCGGCCGCAAACTCTATTTGTTTTTTGTCAGCGGCATGTAATTTGCTCCCAAGAGGGAGCGCCGTCTGGACGGCAAGGGTCAGAAGGAGAAGGAAGAGGCAGAGTTTTTTTATCACTGTCGTATTACCGGCTCTTTGTAATATCTCAAGATGTTATTTTATCTTCTAATTACAATAGGTTGACATGTTACTTTTCAATATCAACGCTATCTTTCATAATACTAGTAGGTGGAGTGAAAAGCAAGCTAAATAGTGGATTTTCGAAAGTTGCCTGGAAACACGAAAAGGTTTTATATTTTTCTTCGGTCTCTACATAGTCTAGTTTAGTTATATCTCCGGGTTGTTTTTATAAAGACGTTATGCTATTCTCGGTTGCAGGTTTTGTTCTGTATCAAAACTGCGGGGATTGGGGTCATTGCTGGTACAAGGTGCGTTAGCACCCCTGGCTTCGCTGTGAGCGTAGCGAGGAAGCACTCTTGGGGTGTGACCCTGTTTATGAGAGCGAAGCAAAGTTCTCCGCTATTTATTGTAACTTTATGGTGGGCACCTGAACAGTTACAAAAAAACTTCGTCCATCAACCTGAACTCTCGGCTTTTGGATAGATAGGATAAAGAACATCATAGTAGCTTTTAATTAAGATATATAGCTATTGTTATAATGTGTTGCTTTTTAGATAATATCGACTATACTCCACTGTAGTGCATGTTCTTCTACGCTGGAAGTGGTTGTTTGAGGAGAGGGCAAATCAGTTGCCGTAGTTAAAGCTAACCATATTGTAGTAAGGGAGGGTAGACAATGAAGAGAAGATGTTTGCGCGTGCTGGTTCTGGTGTTGATCGTAATGATGGCATGTTCATCAGCGGTTATGGCGGCCGGGAAGAAAAAGAATCCTTTGGCTAAATGGAAATCTACTGTAGATATGTCAAAAGCCAAATATGTGATGAAGGTTTCCAACATCTCTCATCCGGTTATTGAAGGTGTGGCCGCCGGTTATCGGGTGCGTAATAGTTTGTGGGAGCGCAGCAATGGACAGATCGCCCTGAAATATTACCCGCTGCATCAGCTGGGCGGCGAAGTTGAAGTCCTCAATATGCTGAAAACCAATACAGTTCAGGGTATGCTCTGTTCATCCGTCGCGGTAACCAACTTGGCTCCGCGTATGGGTATTATCAACCTTCCTTTCCTGGTTGATTCCTTCGACAATCTTGACAAGTATATCGAAAGTGAATATTGGCAGTATTTCCTTGATGGTATGAAGCATCAGGGAATTATGGGTATTGATATTACCGGTTATGGTAACTATGGCTGGGCTACTGTCGACCCTGTTAAAACCTTGGCTGATGCCAAAGATGTGAAATTTCGTATCGCCGAGGCCGCAGTTCAACGGACTCTCTACAACGAGTGGGGCCTGCATCCGGTAGTTATGCCTTGGCCTGATGTCTCGATCTCTTTAAAACAGAAAGTTATTACCGGCCTGGATCATACTCCTATGGTCTGTAATATTACGAAAAAGTTTGAGGTCTGTAAAAACTTTACCCGGATTAACTATGCTCAAGGCCTTTTTATCTTTTTGGTAAACGAAAAATTCTATAATTCTCTGCCGGCCGATCTGCAAAAAGTCCTGACCGATGTTATCCACGAAGAGTGTGCCAAAACTCGAGTGCTGACTCGTAAGCAGGAGAGTGACCAGATTGCCAAGGCCAAGGAAGCCGGTATTACGTTCTATGACCTGCCGGAAAATGAGATGGAAGACCTGCGTGTTAAAGGCGACAAGGTTCATCAGGAGTGGGCCGCTAAAATCGGGGCTGACTACCTGAAAAAAGTTCAGGATCTTTTGGGTTATAAACGGACCCTTGACTACTAATATTTAATTTATGGCAGGAGCCGGAAGTTAAAAAACTTTCGGCTCCTTCTTCTTTGAGGGCTAAGGTGGTTCAGTAGGTTTGTAAGCGCCTTGGTAGGATTTGTTATGATCGTCAAAAGTTTCAAAATTATTGACAAGACACTCTCTTTTTTTGAAGAGTGGACCATTTTCATTGCCGTCATGGTGGGGTTGGTCACACTTTTTATCAATGTTGTCTTGCGTTACACGATTCATTATTCTCTGGCCTGGTCGGAAGAGCTTATTCGAGAAATTATAATTTATACTACTTTTATAGGCTGCTCGGCGGCTTTGAAAAGACGCTCCATGATCCGGATTGATGCGCTTCCTCAGATTGTTCCCATCTTGAAAAAGCCGCTCGATTATTTCAGTAATCTCTGTATTTTAGGGTATAGCGGCCTGATTTCTTATCTGGGATGGCAGATGGCGGTGTTGCAGTTGGAAACGCATCAGCAGACGATTATTTTGGAGATTCCGTTGGTCTTGCTTTATGCAATCCTCCCCCTTATGGGAGCAATGATGGCAATCAGAACAATTATGGTGATCTGGGAAGATTTCACCGGGCGGCAGGTTAAGTAATGGATACCTCATATGTAATTATTATCCTCTGTCTGCTTGGTTGTCTGGGGGCGACGATTCCGGTTTTTATGTGCCTCTTTTTTACCAGTATTTTAGGCTTTGTCTATTTTACCGATATGCCTATCTTGATGTTGGCCCAGACCTTGTTTCGAAGTATGGATAACTTTGCCCTGGTAGTGGTGCTCTTTTTTATCCTCTGCGGTAATATTATGACATCTGGCTCAATTGTTGCCAAACTTATCAAGGTTGCCAACGCCGTCGTCGGTTTTTTCCCGGGTGGTCTGGCCATGGCTGGAGTCTTGGCCTGTGGTATGTTT
>DAOVTG010000085.1 GCA_030633185.1 Deltaproteobacteria bacterium | reverse complement strand
TCAGGCACTCGACATACTACATGTATGGTCTCGCGCCTGAAAAACCACAACATCTTGTATATCGAAATTTTTACTTAGCCATCCCGTGACTTTTTACGAGGGCATCAACACTTGCTCCGAGTAAATAAAGAGCAAAAAAATAAAACCTTTTTCAAGACTTGAGATGGCAATACGCGCAATATTTTATTGATGCGTTTTTGTGATTGTTGGGGCGAAAAAACTATATTTTGGCAATCCATGATCATCTCCGTAAGACTGTATTGAGCCTATTAAAATAGATAAGGCGTACAAAGTATTAATAAATTCAACGAATTTATTGGGTACATGCACTATCCATAGGTTCAATGCAAGCTGTTTACGCAGAAAATAGATTGCCGGATGTATACTCATTACTTCTGGGACGCAGTACTAGAGCCACCGGAAAAGCGGAAAATACTGGGTTTCAGGAAGAGCTGGAAATAGCCCGTGATTTCATAGTTGCCATATATTGATGTTTCTGATCTCTAAAATTATATCTAAATATTGTATCAACTAATCGGAAGTGAAATTTTCCGAATTTCTCAAAATAAAGAGCACTCAACCAACGATAATACTGTTCCATACTTTTCATGTTTTGCGGAAAAAGGATCTTGATCAATTGATCAATTAACTGATCTGCCTGGTCGTTAAAAAAAAATTCATTACGAGTTAAAACTCGACCAATGACCGGTTTATACTGCTGAACAAAAACCGAGGCTCCCGGTAGCGAGCGAATGAAAAGAAAACGTTCCACATCCTCAGCCAGTGTTGTGTCGTAGCCATACATACAGATAAACTTGACATTGTCTCTGTGCTTAAAATAAAACATCCCATAATTTCTCCTGACCTGTTCAAAATTGCTATTTCCATTCAGGCTAAAAGAATAGTTGATGCGCTTGAAATCTACATTCGAACTCCCAATTTTTTTCAATAAGCCTGCCCGTTCCCGGGTTAGCATAAGGATATCGAGGGACTGATTAAAATTAACTCGAATATTTTTTGCGACCATCTCCTCCAGCATCTTATCAACCTCGGGATGTGCAAGAATATTATCATCTAGTAAAATCAACTTGTTTCGCTGTTGCAACAGATCATCCAACAGGGCAACCTGCCTAACTTCACCCTCTTTTTCTGAAACCAGACAGAAAGGACACTTCCGTGGGCAACCTCGAGTGAGAAACCCGATGGCTCGGTCACCAAGCTCAGGATAGAGTTCGAAATCAGCCGGCAGTAGCTCTATCTCTTCCGCTAAACGGAGTTTAATATCAACCCCCGATCCACCAATTGTAACCCTTTCGCCAAACTTTTTCCGTAAGCTCGCAACTCTTCTCAAAGAGTGGTTAAAATTAAATATAGAGCTCGCATACACCTCCTTGGCACTCTCAATATTCCACTTGTCATGACGCGCTAATACCACCTTGCGCCCCTGTTGCTTGAAATGGCTGCTTAATTTCATCAGGGCAAGATTCGGCATCCGACTGTCAACATCGATCAGGACAACCGTATTTTTAGTAAACTTACTTGGTTTAGTAACAGTTGGGGGACTCTGTTTTTTATGACACGGCAAAAGAGCCAAGGTACTACGGGTAAGTACTGCTGGCATTTCATCCACGATTTCTGCATTGGACAAGCTTACAATAAATTGCATATTCGGAAACAGGTCATCAAGAGTCGTCAACCAATCAACAAACCGCTCTTTTGGACAAAACTTTTCCGGTAATGCCAATAATAACATTCCGGTTCTCGCGCAGGGGTTTAAATCATGAGGTGAAGCATCCATAGCATGACGAACCATGTCGAGTATCGGAATGAGTAGTTTTTTTTGCCATATTTTTAGTTGCAGCCATTGCTCTTTAAAATCTATATCACGATCAAGCCAAGTATCGCTGTTGATAAAAAAATATTTTTTAACAAGAGTACAGAGATGCTTTAGCGTATTGATTGCGGGTTTTCGCCCTTTCAACATTCGATAATGAAGTCTTTGCAAAAAAACGATTGGATCGGTTAAAAAGGCATCATCGGTAAATAGTGATAATAGGCGTACGGTTCTGTAATCGGGCTGTGAAAAATCGAAACAATCCGTACCTGAATGAGCCTCCCATAGCGATCCATAAGCCAAGATAAAATGCTCCCTGATACCAGAACCCATCCGGGGATGTTTTTTCGGCATTTCCACAGGGGTATATTGATATTCATCGGCTCTAAATTTTACAACCTTTCCGTGCTTTACTATTTTTAGGCCCGACGCATAATAGGGAAAAACAGTTGCATGACAATCTCTGGGAGAATGTCTTATTTGATGCGATTCCAGAAGTACAGGTTTAGCTTTCAAACAACTATTTTCTTCTGTACAATCAGATTCAGAACAATCAAACAGATCTAGATATTCTGCAAAACGGGGGAGAAATTTATAACCAATACAGGGAACTGCGATTAATTTAAGCAGTTCGGTAGATTCAATACCGCCCGACAAGAACGTCCATTTTTTTATACACTCTTTGGTAAAACTATTCTCTCTTCCGCTTTTCTCTTGTTCACCTTTTTCCACGACAGGATAAAAACAAATTTCTCCTGAACCATTTAATCTTGTATTCTGATAAAATAATTCTAATAAAAACATAAGCGCCTATATTTGATGGCGTCGTAAAATGTTCCGATATCCTGAGTTGCACCCCAAGGGCACGTCCTTCGGCGCATCGTAATTTTTCAGACCGTTTATTAAGATTCTTTTTGGGGAGGATAAAGCTCAGGATAAAGCTTCTCCCGACATTGCGGGCAGATCCCGTGCGTAAACTTCAACTCCGCATGCTCTCCCATATAGGTTTCAACCTCCTGCCAATAACCACCATCGTTCCTGATTTTTTTACAGGAGGCACAAATCGGCAAAAGACCGGTCAATGATTTAACTTTGTCAAGAGCCTCACTGAGCTTCTTGAGCAGATGCCTTTGATCTCTTTCGGCATGCAATTGGGTTATCAGATATTTGACTCGGTTACGCAAAACCGTCCAGTTAAAAGGTTTGGTCAGATAGTCGGTGGCCCCGACCGCAAAAGCCTGATTGATACTCTCATCATCATCGAGCCCGGTGATCATTAATACCGGAATATCAGCAAACTCATCAAGCAGACGCAGCCGTTTACAAGTTTCAATGCCATCCATCACCGGCATATCCATATCAAGTAGAATCAAATCTGCCGGACAACTGTTTAAGAGGGCCAGAGCCCGGGCTCCATCTTCAGCTTCACAGACTTGATAGCCATGTTTCTTGAGAAATCGGGTCAGGCTGCTACGACTGAAAAGATCATCATCGACAACCATAACACAATATTCAATCGTGCCCTTTTCTTCCCTATTAGATTCAACCATCCTGCCCTCTCAAAATTGTTGTTACAGCTTTTATTTCCGCAACCAGCAGTGGAAAAGCTTCATTTGCAACTTCTGATTTTTGTTGACGACCACCCTGTTCAAGCCAGCGAGCTAACTGAGATAGTTTTTCGGCTCCCAACATGCCGGCCGCACTCTTGATTTTATGGGCCTCACTGGCTACCAAACCTAAATTACCCTCTTGCAGAGCCTGGTTTATGAGATCCTCTTGCCGAGGCAACTCCAGACAAAACTTTTCCACCAGGGTACTTATATCACCACCCATTTCGACCTCAAAGAGATTCAGGGTTCGGCGATTCAAGGAAACAGACTTTTCTCCAGCCTTACCATCTTTCTTGATTTTATCAACCACAATCAGGCTCTCAACCCGAAAACCAAACATCTCTCCGATGACTTTTTCAAGTTCTGCGGCTCGGTAGGGTTTCGCCAGATAGCCGTCCATACCTGAAGCCAGACATTTTGCCCGATCTCCCTTCATGACATCAGCGGTCACCGCAATAATTTTTAAGGGTTCTCCGTCAACCCCGGAAATACCTTTTTGCCGGATCTCTTCAACCGCCGTAAACCCGTCCATAACCGGCATATGCAAATCCATCAATACCAGATCATAAGTGGTCTCGGCAATTGCCTTAAGCGCATCAAGACCATTGACAACCCAATCAACATCACAACCAAGCTCTTTGAGCATGGTCAAAACGACCTCGCGATTGATCTCATAATCTTCAGCAACCAGAATTTTTCGACCCCGAAGATCAAAGTTGTTCCGAACTCCCGGAGTTGTTCTTCGGGTTTGCAGATCAAGACAATGTTTCGCATCACCGTGCGGCAGAGTCAAATCGACCCAGAAGAGACTCCCCTCCTTAAGCCGGCTTTGAACCCCGACTTCACCCCCCATCATGGCAACCAGACGAGCTACAATACTAAGCCCCAGACCGCTGCCGCCGTAGGCTCTGGTAATCGACCCATCAACTTGGCGAAAGGGTTGGAAAATCTTCTCTTTTTCAGCTTCGCCGAAACCGATCCCGGTATCGGCCACAGCCAATCGATAGGTTGAAGATTGCGCTCCCCGCCGACGTTGGAACAGGGCCATGGTAACCCTTCCCTGATCCGTAAATTTAACCGCGTTACCGACCAAATTGAGCAACACCTGACGAATCCTGACCGGGTCACCACAAACGATACTCGGCATACGATCGGGATTTTCATAAACTTTGAAGGCCAGACCCTTGGCCGCAGCAACCGGCATAAAGAGACGACTGACTTCGGCAATCACCTCACGTAAGTCAAAATCGATCTCCTCCAGAGTCAATTTACCGGATTCAACCCGCGACAGATCAAGAATATCATTGAGCACGGTCATCAAGTTCTCACCTGAACGGGTGATATTCATAACGTAACCCCGCTGCTTTTCATTGAGAGTGGTTCCAGCCAGAAGTTCGGCCATGCCGACCAAGCCGTTCATCGGGGTTCTAATCTCGTGACTCATCGTCGCCAGAAATTCCGATTTAGCCCGATTGGCACTCTCGGCCTCATCCCGGGCCTGCGACAAAGTTGTTTCAGCCTCTTTGCGGTCTTGCATCATCCGGTTGAAGACCTCCACTAAAGCTCTTAGTTCACGACCCGCCTTAACCTCTACCGGAACGCTGAAATCCCCTTCACTAACCCTTATCGAGGCAGCGATCAAGGCGTTAACCGGCCGCACAATCTGACGCACCAAGAGCCAGGCCAAGAGCAGTGAAAAGAGTGAAATGAGACCGACTTCAAAAACAAAAAGCCATTTCATCCTGGCAACATAGCCCCGAAAAACCACGGGTGTCATATCGAGGCGTAAAAGACCTAAAGAGGTCACTGACCCATCCTCTTCTTCGAGTGAGCGCAAATTCATTGGAACAATAAAACTGATAACTCCGGCAGCCGTATGAATTTCAACCTCGGGTTCGTCCGGATCGGCAAGAGCCAGCCAGGCCAGAAGTTCATCGGTTGACGGTTGCCAAGCTCTCTGCAAAGCTCCTTCACGTTGCCAGGTGAGCCAGGGTTTCCCATTTTCTTGATAGAGAACCAGGCGCTCAACCTCCGGAGAAAGCAGCAAGTTTTCAGCCGCGTCCTGGATATGCAGGCGGCTTTGCGTAAAAAGGGTTGTCCGGGCCTGACTGACCAGAGCCAGGACTTTATTAGTCCCCTGATCATGCAACATATGGCGGCCGACATTATTTGTGATATAGATCTGACTGACCAAAGAAGAAGCCGAAAAAAGCAGAATAACCAACAGAAAAGCGCCCAATAGTCGCGCTGCGAAACTCACCGGGCTTCTCCCATATCGACCAGCACGACCCTCTCTTTGAGGTTTGACTTAATCTCGATAGAGAGAAGAGAGGCCCTTTTGGGATTAAGAAACACCGTATAAAGGTTCTCCTGGTAGAAATTCTCCCGTGATTTTTTGTCGTTTGCAAGCAAACCGGTTGACTGACCTTTCACCACTAAACTCCGTAATTCATCAACCAAATAATCGCCGACCACCTCAAGCGTATAGTTAATTGAAAGTAGAGCCCCCAATTTAACAAAATTTGCTGAGAGACCGACCAGAGGCCGGCGGGTACGAGCTTGAAGTTCAAACATTTTTTGCAAGGTTACACGATTGATCAGGCCTGGTATGGGCATCATAAAAAAGAGGTCACAACGACGATAGAGACGGTCTATAACGACGAATGAATTACGTTTGGTCACCAGACTGACATCAGCTTTGAAACCAAGTTCATCAGCAGCTCGACGAAAAGCCAGAGCCTGTCCCTGCTGTCCTTGACCATAAACCAGGGCTACCCGCCGGACTCTAGGCAACAACTCTTTTATCACCTCAAGCTGGGTTTTAAACGGCACTGTGAAAGCGAGTCCCTGCCAGCGGCCACTGTTTGAAGCCAGCTTTAACAATTCAGGTTCAGAGGCCAGAACATAGAGACCGGGCCTCTCTCTCCCTTTCTCTAAAGCCAGAGCCAGGGCGCGACTACCAATCGCAACCAGAAAATCCGAAGTCGGCAGTTGCGCCAATTGAGTTTGTGAGAGTTCTCCGTTAATCGGCAAAAACTGAAGATCGATCTCCTCTACGTCCTTGAACCCAGCCTGCAACAAACCGACAACCCGCTGATGCTGAGAAAGCTTCTCCTGGAAAATCACTGCAGCCCGGATCCTCGGCGCCGCAGCAACACTCTCCGGCAAAAAACCGCTAAGCACGATCATCAGGATAAGCAACACCTGACAAACCGACAAAAAAATTATGGAGTTTTTTTGAAACAACTGTCTCATCCTATTTTCAAGAGAGATTTCCATACCTCCGCAATGCGGGGACTGGATTTTCCGGGAATACCAACGATCATGGATTAACTTAATGTCAAATCCTACACACAATCAATTATTAGCGGCATCCTGTCCCCACGCGAAGCAGGGCGAAGCAAAGTTCGCCGCGACCCGCTGTGACTTAACTGTTTTCAAAATTCCATGTGACAACCAATCTCAAAACTGGCCCCGGGCCTCGCATAACCATCCGGCAGGCCGCCGCTGATACAAGCATAGGCATAATCTTCAGAAAAAAGATTATGCACCGCTGCAAAAATTTCAAGCCCGGCGGGCAAAAAGGAGATGTTTTCAGCCTTTAATGTGACATCCGTGAGAAAATAGTCGTCAAAACCGCCCCGAGCACAGATTAATACCTTTTCCGTACTCCCGACATATTGACAGGTAAGATTGAGATTGACACCCGGCAACAGTCCCAGGTTAACCCCCGCCAGAGAGAGCCATTCCGAGATCCCGGGCAGGGCGTCATCGTCATCATCCCGACTATCGTTGTAGGTGAGGTTGAAACGAACATCACCCCCTTCAAGAAGCTGAGAGAAGCGGTAAATCAGACCAAGCTCAACCCCGGTTGTCGAAAGGCCGTCAAGATTGGCAAAAGTTTTGCTGCCCGGTTGATCGGGATTGGGAATCTCCGTGATCAAATCATCAAATTCATTACGATAGAAGGCCACGGTCAGATCAAGATCACGACCCAGTTCAATCTCACAATCGAGTTCGTAACAGCGACCGGTCTCGGCCCCAAGATCAGGATTACCGAGAAAAGGGCCGCCGTGTGCACTTTTATAAAGGTTGCGAAAAGAGGGCGCACTGAAAGATTCGCCATAGCTGGCTTTGATGCGCACCGAGGTATGAGGTTGATAGACCAGAGCCAGACGCGGGGAAAATTCCGAACCGAAATCGTCGTAATGATCAAAACGAGCCCCGGCAACCAGAAAAAGCCGTTCATTGATCGTCCATTGATCCTGGCCATAAAGGGAGTAAAACTTTCGCCGGGCCGGTTCCATCCAGTTATAATAGTCACTGACATCGGTAATTTCCGGCAGCGGATCGGGATCAAAATTGGCATGGTAACGAATCTTATTGAGACTAGTGTAACGGCATTCGCCCCCAAAGCTCAAAAGGTGATCGTCGGTAAACTGCCAATCCAGCTGCAAAGCCGCCGTAAAAGCTTCGAGACGACCAATCTGAGTACCAATTTTACCATCGGAAAAAACCACTCCGCGCGAATCCGTATAGCCGGGCGGCCTTAAACCGATCCTTGTATCCAGGTCATGGCGATCATAACTGATTTTTGGCCTGACCTGCAGGGCACCATCTAGAAATGAACCCTGCCAGGAGAGTTCGCTCCAGAAGTAGTCACGCTCCATATTGGTCTCATCACTCAGGGCCTTACTGGGATTAAAATAACCTCCATCGTCGTGATCGAGATATTGGAACTGCAAGGTCAAGCCCTTCCAAGAGAAACCGCCGTAAATATCACTGCGCTCGACCCGCTCACTGGAGCGGCCCGGAACCAGTGAGATATCGGCATTTTCCGGATCGAAAGAGAGAATATCCTGCTTTACGCGAACGCTGGCGCCATCACTCTCGAAATAGTTGGCGTGCCCCCACACGGCCCCCTCGGAAAACGTTTTAGCTAATTCCAGATTGTAACGCTGCGATTCATGCGAACCACCCCGGACATCAACAGCCAGACGGTCTGATTCACCTTTTTGGGTAATTATATTAATGACCCCAAGCATCGCACTGGAACCATAAAGCGCCGATCCGGCTCCGCGAAAGACCTCGACCCGTTCAATATACTCAATCGGCAGATCGGCAAAAAACATGGTGGCTCCGCCGACCCATTCACTGTTTACCGAATGACCATTGATCATGAACATGACCTTTTCCGAAGAGTTACTGCGATAACCCCGCATGATTACCACCGGATAGGAATTGAACTCGAAAACCACCTCAATCCCCGGCACCATACGCAAAACATCGGTTAAATCACGAGCCCCACGCCGCCGCATCTCACCATTTTCAATAACCGTCACCAATCCCGGCACCTGACTTAAAGGCAGCTCGGTTCTGGTCGCCAGTTCGGTCTCACCGTAAAAAAGACCAAGCATCTCCTGTTCATATTCAGCCGATGCCAACTGCATTAGACCATCTTCCAAATCTGTGGCTTGGGCCGAGCCAGCAAATAACAGAAAGCTGAAAAACAACCACAGGATTTTCTTTCTCATGATCAAATCTCCCACTTCTTTTGCAAGTCGAGTCGAATACGAAAAACATCATCTTCACTCTCAACAATCTCAAATCCGAAACTTCTGATAAAACGCATCATGCTAAAATTATCCCGCAAAACCAGGCCGAAGATCTCGGGGATACCACGATCTTTAGCAATATAGATCAATTTTTCCATCAACAAACGGCCGACACCGCTACCCTGCCAGGCATCAGTGACGACCACCGCAAATTCATACTCTTCACTATGGGGATAGTAAACCAAGCGGTTAGCCCCGATACTCACCTTTTTACCGTT
>DAOVTG010000171.1 GCA_030633185.1 Deltaproteobacteria bacterium | reverse complement strand
AAAGCTTTTACCCCATTCAAGAGGGCGAAGCAAAGTGTGCTGATTTTCAGTGTAACTTAAGTACCATCCCAAGTCGAATATTTACTTTACAGGAACACTAAATGCTTGAGATTACTGTCCGTTCAACTCATATTGATGTCATGGGCCATGTCAATAATGCCAAATATGTCGAGTTTCTGGAGTGGGGCCGGGTCGATGAAGTAGAGAAAAAAGGGGTAGATCTCTGGAGCATGGTGAAACACGGATTGGGTTTTGCGGTAGTCAATCTGAACATACACTATCGCAAAGAGGCCTTTGCCGGCGACAAACTGATCGTAAACACCATTTTCAAGGAACTCCGCAACCGCAAAGTCGGCATCATCGAGCAGATTATCACCAACAAGGAGAGCAATGAGGTTGTTTGTGAAGCTGAAGTAATATTTCTCATCTTTGACATACACAAACACAAAAGCGTAACCATGCCGGAAGAGCTCTGCAGACTTTTACCAAAAGCGGATAAAAAACAGTCATGACTGACCATCAACGCCGACAACTTGCCGACTATGGCCGCCGCCTTCTAGCAGATCGTCTGACTACCGGTACCGGGGGAAATTTAAGCATTGCCCTGCGCTCTGAAGATATGATCGCAATCACGCCTTCAGGAATCAGCTACGACGAGATTAAACCTGAAGATATCAGTCTGCTCGATTTTAGCGGCCGCCACCTCGAAGGCTGCCCCCCATCAAGTGAATGGCATCTGCATCTGGCCCTCTACCGTTCGCGCCCCGAGATCAATGCCGTAGTCCACACCCACTCCCGCTTTGCCACCACCTTCGCTCTGCTCCACGAGCCTCTGCCCGCCTGCCACTACCTGATCGGGGTCGCCCGGGCCAAAGAGATTCGGGTGGCCCCTTATGCCACCTTCGGCACCAAAAAGCTGGCTCGCAAGACGGTTGCAGCTTTGGGAAACCATGATCGCTGCATCCTGATGGCCAACCACGGCCTTCTGGCAGTCGGGGAAGAGTTGATGGAAGCTTATAATACGGCACTTTACATCGAAGAGGTCGCCGAGCTCTACTATCGAGCCCGTTGTCTGGGCACCCCGGTTTTACTCAGTGAGGCGGAGATGGATGAGGCCCTGATCCGGTTCCGCAGTTATGGGCAAAAAGCAACAATGATGGCGTCGTAAAAAGTTCCGATATCCTGCGTTGTTGTGGTTTTCCAGACACTCGACATACTACATGTATGGTCTCGCGCCTGGAAAACCACAACATCTTGTCTGTCGAAATTTTTACTTAGCCATCCAGTGACTTTTTACGAGTTCATCAACAATGGAGTAAAATCAATCAGGGTCTGATTTTATTTTGCCTTTCTATGCGTCTTTGCGTCTCTGCGGGAAAACGCTTTTTTCTCCCGCAAAGACGCCAAGACGCAGAGAAAACCGCAATGTGAACAAATGCCACGCTTCTTTTGCTTTAAAAATCAAAAAGTTAAGATGATAAGTTTGTAAATAGTTACTATTCGATTTATTACTTGGGATTAGACGGATGTTGACGGCGGATGGATTGAATTATCTCATCAAGCTGGTGGAGAAAACGTGATCGATCTTGCTTCTTGAGTGGTGGCGGCCCACCAGCCATCTCTCCCATCTCCCGAAGTTCCGACAACAAACCCCTGATCGCAACGGCCTGACCGATGTTGTTTTCCGTAAACGGCTTTCCGCTTGAACCAATTACCCTGGCACCCTCTTTCAAACAACGATTAGCCAGTAGAATATCAGCTGTAACTACGATATCATGAGACTGGACGTGGTCAACAATCCAGTCATCAGCCACATCAGACCCTTTCCCAACAACTTCGATGGCAACATTCCCATCATTCGGAACCCGCATCCAAGAGTTGGCCACCAACGTGACCTTTAGCTGATATCGGTTTGCGACGCGGTAGACTTCCTGTTTAACCGGACAGGCATCAGCATCGACAAAGATGTGCAACATACGGTAAGCCTAAAAACGCTCAATCAGTTTATTTATCAGATAACCGCTTTCACGGATAGCCTGATCGCTGAAAGGGCCGAACCATTCGGCAATTTGTTTGAATTCGGCGATAAAACTTTCCCGACCGTTTATCCCATCAAGGTCATCATCAGCGAGCATTTCGAGATTGCGCTTAAAACTCCCAAGATAATCCCGCAAGAGATCTAGGCGCTCAGGGGTAGCGAAGATAATTTCGCTGTAGAGTTCGGGATCCTGAGCAAAAAGACGGCCGACCATATCGAGTTCAAGGCGATAGATGGGGCTCGAAAATTCGAGGGTACGGTTGAGATTGATCCGACGCTGATAGAGAAAACGGCCAAAGGTAAAGGTGGCGAAATGGCGCAAGGCCTGAACCACGGCCATGACCTCATCGTGTTCTGCGGCATCAGCTCGAACCACAACCCCGCCCCAGGCGGCAAACTGCTCGGCTGGCCAGCGGTCTTCGGGCCGCTCCCGAGCTGGAGTTACGACCACGATCTGGCGCTCCATGGTTGAGGTATCGGGCCCGAACATAGGATGAAAACCAAGTACCGGCCCGGTAAAATTTTCAAGCATTGCTTTTACAGATGGGCCTTTAATACTGGTCAGGTCAGCCAGGATACAATCTTTGGGCAGGTGTGGAGCCAAACGGGCAATAGTACTAACAGTCGCCGCAATCGGCACACTGACCAGAGCCATATCAAGTCCTAAACAAAGTTCAGCCACCCGATCCCAATCACCAACCTCTAAAACCCTCACCTCATAGCCTGAAGCCGCAAACCAACGGGTAAAAAGCCGCCCCATAGCTCCGCCGCCGCCAACCAAAAGAATTTTGGCCCCCGGTTTGACTCCGACCCGAGATATTTCGGCCGTCTGGGTGGAGCGTGAATAACGCATGATACCACGAAAAATCTCTTCCAGATAGTCAGGATCGAGCCCGACTTCACAACCATGATGCCGCCTTAAATCGATCATATCGGCTTCCCGGGCGGGGTGGTAAACCGACAGTTGCCGCTCTTTTTTAAAGGCGACAACCTCGGCCACAACCGTTTGACGACGGGCCAGCAGTTCAACCAATTGATGATCAAGATCGTCAATCTGCCCGCGCAAACAATCCAGCTGCATTTGTTCCTGATTATTTTTCTCTGTGGTTGGCATTACTTCTCACCCTTCTAACCAGCGCCTCGGTTTTAAACTTTGTGCCTGTGTGCCTTCAGCCTTTGTGCCTGCAATCATGCTATCGTATCGTAACGGGAAGACTTCATAGCAAAACTGCCGCGCCCTTTGGTGGCGGAGCGTAAGGCCGTAGTGTAGCCAAAAAGGCGCTGTAGTGGAACATCGGCGGTAATCCGGCTGAAGTGTTCCTGGCTGTCAATATCGAGAATCCGACCGCCACGACCGTTGAGTTCACTGATAACATCACCGAGATTCTCTTCCGGCACCGTAATTTCGGTCTCCATAATCGGCTCAAGCATAGCCGGCCTGGCCGCCTCCAGGGCCTGCCGGGCGGCATTGGCACCGGCAACCTTGAGAGCAACTTTGGTAAAATCGTTACGTTCTCCGGTGACATCGACAATTTTAAGTTCAACATCGACCAGAGGATAGCCCTGCCCCGGCCCGGAGCTTAAAACTTCCTGGAGCCCTTCAACCACAACCGTCCGCAAATTTTCGGAAAGATTAGCCCCGGCATCAACCTGCCAGACAACCTCGTTACCCTCGTTCCTCTGACGCGGAATCGCTTTGATGGTCAGGCGGGCAAACTGACGCTCCTTCTCCTCTTCATCGATCCGCTCAAATTCAGCAGTTGCTACAGCCTCTTTGGTAATTGTCTCCTGATAAAGAACCTGGGGTTTGCCGAGGTTACTTTCGAGATTGAATTCCTGACGTAAACGCTCGTGAATGATTTCTAAGTGAAGCTCGCCCATTCCGGAAATTACCACCTGACCGGTTTCATCATCCATCTTGATCTGGAAGGTCGGATCTTCATCAGCCAGTTTGTCAAGACTCTCCCATAATTTGTCAAGGTCACTGTTACGATGCGGTTCAATCGCGGCCGAAATTACCGGCACCGTAAACTCCATTCCCGGCAAAATAAGGGGTTCGGTCGAGGTACATATCGTATCACCGGTAGCTGAATGTTTGAGCCCCATGACAACCACAATATCCCCGGCAACCGCCTTTTCGATACGGTTCTTTTTATGAGACTGCATCTGAAAAAGGCGCGAGACCTTCTCTTTTTTCTTGAGCCGAGGATTAAAAATATCCTGACCGACAGTCATGGTTCCAGAGTAGATACGCAGAAAAACCAGTCGCCGCCCCTCCATCATCGCAACTTTAAAAAGCAGAGCCGCCAGAGGCTCACTGTTTTTGGGCGACCTCTCGATCTCTTTTTTGGATTCAGGGTGCTCTCCGCAAACCGGCGGCACTTCCACTGGAGAGGGCAGAAAATCGACGACCGCCTCAAGCAGAGGTTGAATACCTTTATTCTTAAGGCCGCTGCCGCATAAAACCGGCACCAGTTGGCCAGCAATTGTCTGACTACGTAATACCTGTCGCACTCTCTCGACCGGCAAAGCTTCTCCCTCAAGAAAGAGTTCTAAGAGTTCATCATCACCTTCGGCCACCAACTCCCAGAGATTTTGCCGGGCCAACTCAACCACGGCTCGCATATCCTCAGGAATTTCAGCCTCTCTGAAATCAAGTTCCTGATCGTCGTCCCAAAACAACGCCTTGTCGGCCAGCAGGTCAACCACACCGCAAAATTCCGCTTCGCTGCCGATCGGCAACTGAATCGGCACCGGACAGGCTCCGAGTTTCTCCCGCAACTGGGCCATCACCCCGTCAAAATCACTCCCTAAGCGATCCATTTTATTGATAAAAACCACTCTCGGCACGTGGTAACGATCAGCTTGCCGCCAAACGGTTTCAGACTGCGGTTCAACCCCGCCAACGGCACAAAAAACCGCCACCATACCATCGAGCACTCGCAAACTGCGTTCGACTTCCGCCGTAAAATCGACATGGCCGGGGGTATCGATAATAGTTATCGTATGTTTATGCCATTTACAAGTAGTCGCCGCCGACGTAATCGTAATTCCACGCTCCTGCTCCTGTTCCATCCAGTCCATTACGGCGGTTCCGTCATGAACCTCACCGAGCTTATGGGTCTGCCCGGTCGCAAAAAGGATGCGCTCGGTAACCGTGGTCTTGCCCGCATCAATATGCGCGGCAATGCCAATATTCCTGATCAAATCTATTTTAGCCATATTTTATAATTTTACCTCTAAAGTCAGAGGGTACTGACAATTCAAAAGTTAAGTTACAGCATATAGAGACAAACTTTGCTTCGCCCTCCATAACCGGGGACAGAGCTCCAGGTTCAGCCTTCAAACTGTCGGAATTGGGGTCATTGCTGGAACAAGGTGCGTCAGCACCCCAGCTTTGACCCCGTTCGTGAGGGCGAAGCAAAGTTGATGGCGTCGTAAAAAGTCCGATCTACTGCGCTGTTGTGGTTTTTCAGGCACTCGACATACTACATGTATGGTCTCGCGACTGAAAAACCACAACATCTTGTATATCGAAATTTTTACTTAGCCATCCCGTGACTTTTT
>DAOVTG010000095.1 GCA_030633185.1 Deltaproteobacteria bacterium | reverse complement strand
GTCCGATCTACTGCGCTGTTGTGGTTTTTCAGGCACTCGACATACTACATGTATGGTCTCGCGCCTGAAAAACCACAACATCTTGTATATCGAAATTTTTACTTAGCCATCCCGTGACTTTTTACGAGGGCATCAAAGTTCACACTATTTACAATTTTCTATAGGTAGGTAGCCGAATATTTACACTTTAAAATGCTAAATACTCTGTCGCTGAGCAGTTACCAATCTGAAAAGTGGAATTGGTACGGGTTGCTTCTTTTGAGCTTCACCTGCCTGTTTATGTTTTCTGCAGCCGCCAGCGCCTTCGCGCTGGATCTTGAAATCAGTGTCAGCAGTGGCTATGATGACAATCCACGCCTGGAAAAAGGCTCTGAGGGGGCGGCTTTTACTGAAACTGAAGTCGATATGTGGCAAACTTGGCCCCTGCCGAACTACCCGACCACCTCAATCACTCTGTTAAGTTTCGCTGGCTATCAACTCTATGACGGGCTTGACGATAACTGGCAGCTTGGTGGAGGAGTGATAACCTCAACCCAACTGCCCGAATTATCCTGTAGACTCGAGTTTTCCGGTGATCTCACCGCCTATCGCAACCCCTTGGTCGATGATAACGAGTTCGACAATTTAAGCCTCGGCTCTCGCCTGGTCTGGTTTGCCGGTTCCCGCCTCCACTTGGAATTTGAAACAAATTTAAGCTTTGAAGATTATTGCCGGACGGTCAGCAGCGGAAACCATGGAGAAAATTGCAGCGACTCTGTTAACAACGATGCCGGTAAAGGTAATGGACGACCGGAAAACCAACAACACCCTCATGCCCCGCACAACAACAAACAACCGCAATACCATAACAGCGGAGATCGCAGTGATCAGCTGTTCGCAACTGCTCTAAAAGCCTATTATGCTTTTGCCCCTTACCTGGATGGCGGCAGTGAACTTTTCTGGCGCCACCGTCACTCCTCAATTGATGCGGAAAAGCGTTCAGCGTACGGTCTCGGCGTAAATCTTAACTGGCACCCGACCGCAACCCTGGAATTTATCTGGGCCTTAAGCGGAGAACGGCTCCCCTATAAATATGATTACAAAAAAAAAGAACGCACGGAAAAAATCTACACCGCAAAAATTATTGCTGCCTGGCACCGAGGGAGCTGGACTATTTCCGGAACCTGGGACTGGAGCAAAAGAGATTCAGTCATCAACGAAGATGACTATCGGCACAATTTATGGCAAGGTCGTTTAACATACTCATATTAAGCCTCATCGGGGCCTGCATGCTCTTTTCCCTTGATGCTGGCTGCCCCCATCAAGCCCGAGCCTGGGAACTGGTAACCGGCCGCATCAGCACTATGGTTGAGCTTGACGGTAAAGTCCACCTGACCGTTATCACGGACTCGCAAGCGGACAAAGGCCCAACCTCCACAAAGATCTCACCAACCACCATAGACCTGGAAGTTCCTCACCAAGAGTTACCGCCACGCCTCAAAGAGGGTGATTTTATCCGAATTTGGCAACAAAACGACAACCCATCTAAACCGGTGCGAATTTCATACGGCCGGGGCTCTGACCCGACCGGGGTACGTTCACGTTTAAGTGGCCGCAGCCGACGTTCCGGTGGCGGTGGCGGCGGAAAAGGTGGCCATAGTGGACACTAAACAAAATCACGAGCTGCAGTTTTCCTCTTCGATCAGTAAAACTGAAAAGAGAGAGAAAAACCCCTTGGCAGCCTCAACGGCTGAAAAACGCAAACTGCCTTTATGGCTGGCCAACCTCTTGCTCTTTGGAGCCCTCATCCTGGCCGTTTTGCTCTATTTCTTCTGGCAGGCCGACCGTGAACAGCGCTCCTTCTATCGCCACACCCGAGAACACACTCAACTTCTGGCCCAGGTAATTCAACTTAACGCTGATAACGCCATCGCCGCTGCCGCCGTAATCAAAACGGTAGCCCGTACGTTCATGCTCAATTCAGCCCGCTTTATCGACTATTTAGCTGCGATCGAACCTTTCACCGAAGCTGAATTGACGGCTCTGGCTTTAGAGTCCGGTCTTAACGGAATTACGATTGATGATGGTCAGACAAGGGTCAGTGGGCCGCCGCAATGGCAAAACGACTATAGCACTATCTCTTTGCAAAAAAACGACAACCAGATCCGCTTTACGCATAATATTGAAGGCCATATTTTCACCCTTAATTATCCGCGACAGGAAGGAGAGGGTAATATGTGGCTCGCTTTCGGAGCTCAACGACTCGAATCCCTGCAAAAACAGGTCGGCATCGAACAACTGCTTGCAACCCTAAGCCGGGTACCGGGAATAAACTACGTTCGTCTCGAACCCGCAAAGCTCCCCCCCACGTCTCCGCCTCAACTTTTAAAAGAGATTATCACAGATCGCGGAATGATAGTTGAGGCCCGGCTGCCGATGAACGGACAGACCCTGACGGCCGGTTTCAAATCAAATTTTCTGGTTGCCAGAAAACAGGGTCTTTGGCGAGATTTTTTCCTTTTCGCCCTGCTTTTAGGCGGACTTGGATGTTTTTGCTCCTGGCTCCTCTACCGTTATCAACTGGCCTCTTTATTAAATGTCCGCCGCTATGAACAACGCCTCGCCCACGAACGTGAAGATGCGGCATTAGGAAGAGCTGCGGCGGCCCTGGCGCATGAGATCCGCAACCCCTTAAATGCTATCAGTCTCGGTCTCCAGCGCTTAGAGATTGAGGAGAGTGGTTTAAAGTCAGAATATGACCCATTGGTAAGTGCTATGCGCAATGCCGTCGGCCGGGCCGACAGCATTGTCGGCGATCTACGCCGCTTTGCCCAACCCCTTAATCCTGAACGTAACGCCCTGGATATCTGCAACTTAATCACTGATATTATAGCCCTTTATCAGACAAAAGCTGATACGTTGGCCATTGAAATCTCCATGGAGAATAAATTATCAACATTAGACAGATTCATCCCGGCTGACGCCGACCTCCTCGGCCAGGCCCTGGAAAACCTCTCTAAAAATGCCCTCGAAGCCCAACCTGAAGGCGGATTTCTCAAAATCACATTGCAAAAAAACAATCAAGAACTTGAATTAATCTTTGAAAATGGCGGACTTGAAATTCCAAAGATAGAGATTAAAAAAATTATCGAGCCCTGGTTCACCACCAAAACCCACGGCACCGGCCTTGGCCTGGCAATGGTAGAACGAATCATCCGGGCCCACAATGGCCGATTTGAAGTTGAAAGTACGGAGCCCGGCATCTTGCGGCAATACATTTTTTTGCCTTATAAATGACACACTAGTCACGTCACAGCGGATAGAGTTGAACTTTGCTTCGCTCTCATAAATGGGGTCACATCTTGACAAATGGCGGGTTAAAACTTTAATTTTGCGCGAACCTTACGACCGCCAAGTGTCAAGAAATGACCCCAGCCGAGACAGCTTGAACAAAAAACCCCGACAAAAACTTCAGACCAGAGAAAAACTATGCATATTTTAATTGTTGATGATGAAAAAGACCAGCGCGAGCTCTTGGGCGGTTTTCTGGAAAAACAGGGATTTACTATCAGCTTGGCGGGTGATGGCAAACAGGCGATGCTTTTAGTAAACCATGAAAACATCGACCTCGCCCTGCTCGACCACCGCTTGCCGGACATTAACGGCGACGATCTCCTGATCGCCTTGAAAGAGATCAATCCACGATTGAGAACCATCATGATCACCGCCTATGGTGCGGTTGAAACCGCAGTTAATGTCATGCGCTCGGGGGCGGATGATTTTTTTGAAAAGCCGGTCGACCTTGGACATCTTCGCGAACGAATTAGTGCTCTGGAACAAGAAATTATGATCGATTTTGACGCCGCTGAGGTGACTGCGGTACTCGACCAAGAGTGTGAACTGCCCCTGAAACTGGTCGGCAACAGCGCCCCCATGCGCGACCTGCTGTCGATTATACGACGGGCTGCACCAACCCCGTGGACGATTTTAATTTGCGGTGAAACCGGTACCGGCAAAGAGCTTATCGCCCGTCTGCTGCACCTCTTAAGTCCCCGCTGGGATCATCCTTTCGTTGCCATAAACTGTGCAGCGATGCCGGAAAACCTGGTTGAATCAGAACTCTTCGGCCATGAAAAAGGGGCTTTTACCGGAGCTTCGGGACGCCGCCGCGGCCATTTCGAGATCGCCTCCGGCGGCACTTTGCTGCTTGATGAGATCGGCGAACTCCCACTCGGCACCCAGGCCAAACTCTTACGCGCCTTGCAGGAGAAAAAAATTACCCGGGTGGGGGGAGAGAAGGAGATTGAAGTTGATATCCGGCTGCTGGCAGCAACCAACCGTAATTTGAGTGAAATGGTGAAGGCCGGGACTTTTCGTGAAGATCTCTTCTATAGGCTTAAGGTAATTGAGGTCGAAATCCCGCCGTTGCGCAGCCGGCGTGAGGATATTCCCGATCTGATCACAGCTTTCATTGAACGCTATGGCTTAAACGGAATTCATTTTTCCGCCGATGCCCTGAATACTTTAGCCCGTTACCATTTCCCCGGCAATATCAGGGAGCTCGAACATATCGTTCAGAGAACTTCGACTCTGGCTCGAAGCTCGTTGATCCAAGCCGCCGATCTGCCCGCCGAAGTCCGCTTTCCGGAAAAAAACAGTAACGGCACCCTCGAAGAACACCTAACCGTAATCGAGCACCGACTCATAGTGGAAGCCTTGGAAAAACACGACTGGATCCAGACCCGAGCCGCCGAGGCTTTGGGTTTAAGCGAACGCGTCCTGCGCTACAAAATCAACAAACATAAAATTCGTAAACCATAAAAGGGTAAATAACTGATGTCACAAAAAATTGTTGCTGATCTTCATAATCACAGTACCGCATCCGACGGTGAGCTGTCGCCGTCGGAGGTCGTAAAGCAGGCGGCTGAAAAAGGGCTGGAGGCAGTCGCCCTGACCGACCATGATACCATAACGGGTCTTGATGAAGCCCTGCAAGCGGGTCTGGAATTAGGTATCAAAGTCATCCCCGGAGTCGAACTAACTCTACGTTTTCGACGTCCATCTTTTGTCGGCTCACTTCATCTACTGCTCTATTTTCAGCCAAAACAGCTCAAAAACAGAGAATTCCTGCAAACTATTCAGACGCTCTTTGCCGCCGGTCGCGGTTCAGCCCTGGTTCGCGACCGAGTCGAATCCATCAATCAATTTTTCGGCCCGGACTCCCCTTCCCCCCTGCTCAAGAGACCTTTGATGGTGGCCGAGATTGAAGCTTGCGGCAACAATATCACGCGCCGCCACTTTGCCAAAGTTTTAGGCGAGAATCATCACTTAAAACGTCATCAGGTCGATGATATTGTCGCTAACCGAAGCCCGGCTTACCTGCCCTCAGGCATTGACCCGAACCAAGTTCTACCTTTGCGAAAAAATTTCTCTATGCTCGCTTTTCTCGCACACCCGGCGGCCGGTTCTTTCCCACCGCCCTCGCACTACCGGGAGGTGCTGCCGCCCTGGCCGATAGTTGCAGAACTCCTGCCGGAATTCATGACTCTTACGCCAATTGCTATTGATGGTCTGGAAATTGAGTATCCCGGACACCGGGATGAAGAGAAGAAGATTTTACGCGAACTCGCTACAAGCCACAAATTGCTGGTCAGCGGCGGCTCCGACGGTCACGATCTTAAGGAACGGCCCTACGGTGTGACAGGCATAAACCGGGAAGACTTTTCCCGGTTTATGGCAAGATATGAGGAGTTAAATGTAGATCTGGATACGCGCCCCTAACCCGATCAACGACTAAGATTCAAGCTGGCTGCACAAGCAGCCAGTTTTCTATCGCGCGTCCAGATCGGTATATTTGAAAGTACTGCTGAAACAAGAAGGTGCATATCAATATACCCGAGACCCTTACCCATAAATTTATGCATCTCTATAAATCGTAATACCTCACCAGTTTCAGCTGTAACTGCGGCGGGAAGAGCTGCCAACAATGAGAGTAGATTTCCACGATCTTTAAGATTGCCACAGGCAAGCTCACCAATAATAAAAGGATGACAACTCACTGAACCAACATTAAGCAGAGCGACTAACTCTGAATCACCCTCTCGAAAGTGATTAACCCATACTGAAGTATCAACCAGAATCATAAAATCACTCTACTTTTGACCGACGACGCGTTGCTACCTTAAGTTCCCTTTGGCTGCCTCCGAGTAAAGCCAACCGTTTACTACTCTCCAACACAATCAGAGCTTCAAGTCCCAACCTGACAAGTGACGTCTTCTCTTTGATACCAGTAAGCTGTGAGGCCTCAGATATAAGTTCATCAGCAATATTAAGAGTGGTTCGCATCCTCTCCTCCTCTAATCCAACAGAAGCAAATTACAATGACATTCCAAGTATGCCATATAAAACCACCTTATGCAAACAATTCAGAAATAACCTGTAACATCAATTCACATTCTAATGCGGGAATTACTCACGCAACCCAAAAGTTACTGCAGGGCCGCAAATAAGTACTCTTATCAGAACATTTTCTTGTTAAAAAAACAAGAAAACAACCTGTAAGGTACTAAAAACCTAACATTCGGCCCACCTGATAAACCCCGGTGGAAAGGATGAAGGCGATGGTAGTGCTGTAGACAATCGAGAAGAAAGCCCAATTCCAGGAGCCCGCCTCGCGGGCGATACAGACAACCGTGACAAAGCAGGGGGCGTAAAAGGCCATAAAAAGCAAGGCACTCATCGCTACCAACGGACTCCAGGCCGAATCTCGAGCCAAACGCTCGCCCAGTGAACCGGCATCTTCAGGATCGGTTTCACCCATCGAATAAGCGGTTCCTAATGTCGAAATAATCACCTCTTTGGCAGCAAAACCACCGAGCAAAGCGATATTAGTGCGCCACTCGAAACCACTTAGCCAGGTCACCTTCTCCATCGCCACACCAATCCGACCGGCAATTGAGTTACGTAAGGCGTCTCCCCCTTGACTATTATTAACCTCCTGCAGAAGTTTGTCACCAGTTTCGTTACCAACCTCATAAAGAGTTGCAATCCGGGCTCTCTCCTGAACAAAAACCGCCTCTTTCTCCGAACTTAATCCAGGATAAGTCATCATCGCCCAGAGCAAAATCGAGATCGCCAAAATCACGGTTCCGGCCTTTTTAATATACTGCCAGGTTCTCTCCCAAGTATGAATCATCAAACCGTTAAAAGTCGGAAAACGATAGGGCGGCAACTCCATAACAAAAGGGGTCGGCTCTCCCCTTAAAACCGTCATCCGCAACAGTTTGGCGGCCACCAATGCCACTATCCAACTTAAAATGGTGAAACCAAACATATAGAAGGCCTGATGCTGAGCAAAAAAAGCGCCGATCAAAAGAGCCAGGATCGGAACTTTGGCACCACAATTCATAAAAGGCACGGTCAACAGCGTAGCCATCCGCTCTTTCGGTGAACGCAAAGTCCTGGTCGCCATTACCCCAGGCACGGCACAGCCCCCGGCGATACCGCCGGAGACGATAAAGGCCATCACCGAACTGCCGTGCAGTCCGAACATCCGAAAAATGCGATCCATCATAAAAGCGACCCTGGCGAGATAGCCGGAATCCTCCAAAATAGCAATACAGAAAAACATCAACATAATCAGAGGAACAAAACCTAAAACCCCACCAACGCCGCCGATAACCCCGGAGACTAACATCGACTTTAACGGCCCATCACCAAGATTGGCCTCAACCAAACCGGCAAGCCAGCCGAAAATCGCCTCAACCCCGGAAACCGGCAGGGCGCTGAAACTGAAAGTAATCTGGTAAATTGAGAAAAGAACCGCCAACATAATCAGAGGCCCGGCAAAACGGTTGGTCAGAACCTTGTCGATCCGATCCGAGGTATAGAGCCGATTTTCATCGTAACGGTGCGTAATAATACCTCTTTTCAAAATACCTTTGATAAAGCCATAACGATGATCGGCGATCACCGCTTCCGGATAGGTATCAAAAGTTTTCATCAAATGGGCAGCTACGATCTCGGCCTCATGCAGCAGTTGAGCAGCGAGTTCAGGCGAATCTTGATTAACCTCTTTGATCAGGGCTTCATCATTTTCAACAATCTTGACCGCAACCCAACGCGACGGGTATTTACCGTTAAGCAGGCCCTTATCACGAATCAGGCGGGTCATGGTCAAAAGCGTCTGATCGATATCGTCACCATAGGAGATTCTGACTTTAGCCGGATCGGGCGGCGACAAACGGCCTTCCGCCATATCTTGAGTGGCGGCCATCAACTCATCAAGCCCCTGACCGGAGCGTGCGACAATCGGTAACACCGGCACGCCGAGAAATGCTGACAGTTTTTCAGCATCAATCTCCATGCCGCGGTCACCGGCGACATCCATCATATTCAGAGCCACAACCAGAGGAATTTTAAGTTCCAGCAACTGGCAAGTCAGATAGAGGTTACGTTCCAAATTGGCGGCATCAACAATATTGATAACCACCGCCGGTTTCTCATTAGCTAGGAAGTCACGAGCAACAACCTCCTCTTCGGAATAGGCAGTTAACGAATAGGTGCCCGGTAGATCAACCACGACGGCGTTGAAGCTACCTCGCTGATAATCACCCTCCTTCCTCTCGACCGTAACCCCGGGATAGTTCCCGACATGCTGACGAGCCCCGGTCAGAGCATTAAAAAGAGTGGTTTTCCCGGCGTTGGGATTGCCAGCCAAAGCCAGAGTTATTTTGTTCATCTACACATATCCTTTATTCTCGACTTCGACCTCTATATGATCGGCTTCATTATTACGCAGAGTCAAGGTGTTTCCACGAATCCGCAATGCCACTGGATCATTTAACGGAGCCC
>DAOVTG010000287.1 GCA_030633185.1 Deltaproteobacteria bacterium | reverse complement strand
GTCCGATCTACTGCGCTGTTGTGGTTTTTCAGGCACTCGACATACTACATGTATGGTCTCGCGCCTGAAAAACCACAACATCTTGTATATCGAAATTTTTACTTAGCCATCCCGTGACTTTTTACGAGGGCATCAAAGTTCGCCGTTGTTTGCTGTAACTTTAACATCAATCACACAAGCCGAATATTTACGAGTTCATCAATCTTAAAGTGAAACAACGATTAAGAGTTGCCAAAAGAGTGATAACTGAGGTAAAATGGTGTTAATCGAGCAACAACGAAAAACAGACTGCTTTTCGGAAATATTATGGAAACTATTCACCTGCGGGTCAAGAGAACCAGCTACTTAAATTCCGATAACGGCTATGTCGTTCTCAAGGGAGAAAGCGGCCGCCGCCTGGTGACGGCGGTTGGTTATCTACCTGAGGCTCTGGATGGAGGTAAACTAAAGGGGGCCGAATTTGAGCTGGGCGGCCAATGGGAGATGAGTAAATTTGGCCGTCAGTTTGCCTTCTCAACAGCCCGCTTGCTTACCAACCAACTTTTCTATTTTCTCGCCAAAGTCGTCAAAGGCCTGGGTGACAAACTGGCGCAACGACTGCTTGATCATTACGGCGAAAAAAAACTTTTGTCAATTCTCGAAAATGAACCCGAGAAACTGCTTGAGTTCAAAGGCATAAAAGAAAAAAAGCTGACCCTGATCAAAAATTCCTGGGAGAAACAAAAAAACTTAAGAGCCCTGTCGGAATTTCTCTTGCCGCACGGCATCACGCCTAACCTTCTGGTTCGTATCTTTAACGCTTTTGGCGATGAGGCCAGCAAAAAGATACGCGACAACCCTTATTCCTTAACCGAGATTCGCGGCGTAGGTTTTAAAACTGCCGATACAATTGCCCGAAAACTGGGGCTTCCTTTTGCCTCCGTTCACAGAGTCGAAGCCGCTGTCCACCATCTTCTCCTTGAAGCCGGTGATCAGAATGGACATACTTACCTGTTGCCGGAAACCCTCTATCACCAGCTCAGCGAGCTGCTTGACGATGAGGAAAAAAGGCTTGAGACAACAACCTTTGAACAGGTTATAAGGACAATGCAGGTAGAAGATAAACTGGTCATCGACAACGGCCGGCGTATCGCCTTGAAAGCCTTCCATTACATGGAGAGTTTTCTTGAAACTTTTTTTCGCAACAAGTCAAAAGAACGCTTTAAACCTCTGGCTGAACTCGAAAAAGTCAACCATTTCATTACGGAACAACAACAACGTTTAGGTTTTACTTTCGCTCCTGAACAACGCCGCATCATCACCATGATCGGTACCGGCAAACGGCGTCTCTACGCACTCTCAGGTTATGCCGGAACCGGTAAATCAACAATCGCTAAAACTATCCTCGATTTCTTAAGCCAACATTATTGCGACCGCAAGGAGATCATCTGCTGCGCTTTTACCGGCATGGCCGCGGCCCGCATCCGCAAACTCACCGGTTATCAGGCCTACACTATCCATTCTCTGCTCAAATACCAGGGCGATAACCGCTTCGAATTCAACCGTGAACGCCCCCTGCCCTACAAAGTGATACTGCTTGACGAAGCTGGCATGGTCAACAGCCAGATCTTCTACCGTCTAGCACTGGCAATTGCCGAAAAGAGCCTTTTTATTATGGTCGGCGATCCGGCCCAGCTGCCGCCCATCGGAGCTGGCAATGTTTTTGCCGATATTCTCGGCAAATCATATCTCGCCAATACCAGTTTAAATCAAATTTTCCGCCAGAGTGAAGATTCGGTTCTGGTTCATTTTGCCAATATTATCCGCAAAGGAGAACTGCCGCCGGACTACGACCGACACTATAAAGACTTTATCTTTATGCGTGAAGACATTCCCAACTACTTTCAATTGAAAAAAGAGCTGCCGGAAAAAGAGTTGCGCGAAATTCGGGGAGCGTGTAATGAGCGAATCCGCCAGCTGATTTTAGAATTGGCGGCCAAGGCCGTCAAACGTCTGAAGTACCCGACCTGGGATTTTCAGGTTTTAACCCCGGTCCGACGCGGACCCTTGGGAACCGAGGTTTTAAACCATCAGCTCCAGGAGGTCTTCAATCCGCAAAGCCGATGCCAAACGGAACGTTTCGGCACGATTTTCAAGGTTGATGACAAGGTCGTCCATCTCCAAAATAAAGATATGGAGTGCGCCTATTATCGGCCGGGCTTTAACCCCAGCCAATCGGCGGAGTGGCGGCGGCAGCGTATCTTCAACGGTTTTGTCGGCATTATCAAGGAGATCGACCTCGACAATGAACTGTTTTATGTGGTCTACCCCGGCCCTTTAGTGGTTCGCTACAACTT
>DAOVTG010000078.1 GCA_030633185.1 Deltaproteobacteria bacterium | reverse complement strand
TCAGGGCTCCGACCCGAGCCTCTTTGTCATTCTGGTAAAGTAACCAGTTATAAACCGAAAAATAGTAGCATGCTTCCGGTGATATTTGGCGTGCAAGCGAAGTCGTCGACTGGGTCAGGGTCATGGAGACCTGACGCTCCCGGATTTTGTTGGTCACGCATCCTGAAAGCAGAGCTACCCCAAAACAGAAAAAGATAAAGCAAAAGTTTTTATAAAAAATATTTTGTCGCAATCTCAAATTCCTATACTTGTCAAGATGCAGATGCGGTATGTTACTTTGCGACGCCATTAGGGCCGGGGGCCTTTTTTTACTTTAAAAGAGGAAAGCTCAACGTAACATGTACGAGCCCCTTCCGGATAGTCGTAGAAGGCGATCATAAAGGGTAGTTCACCACTGGGGGGCAGGGTGACGGTGGTGTTTTCGAGCATCGCCAATTTGTCGGCGTCGAGCAGGTCAAGTTCTTCTTCAGAGAAACTGACCCCACCGGCAGTTACGACTTCGGCTACGGCCTGGCCCGCTGAATCCAGAAGAATGCCTTTTATTTTCAGGTCGGTTACCAATTTATTGGAGCTGTTAACAATCTTGCCTCGGAGAACAATAACTATACGTTCGGAAGGCAGCCGTAAGCGTTGATTCTCGATCTCTACCAGGCTAAGATGTTTCACCATGTCGACCGAGAAACGCTGCCAGAGCCCGTAAGCTGTCCATAAAGCTAGGCTCAAAACCACGAAACAGGTGAGCACCAGAATGATACTGCGCTTCTTGTCGGAAACTTTTGAAGTTTTTATAAGATCCGGAGAAGCGTCGGAATCTTTCCCTGAAGTATCAGTTTCGGTCTGCTTGCCGGTCTCCTTCTCAATCGTCGAGGTGGGTTCATCTGATGGTAGTTCTTCAGCCTGTTTGAGTAGATCATCAAGGTCATCATCATTATCGATTTGGGTCTGACGTCCTTTTTGCAGTTCTTTTTGATCCTCTTTGAGGTCGTCGGCGGTGGCTGGTTCATCTTCGAAACTGTCAAATTCAATATCATCAAGATCAAGATCATCAATATCAAGAGCTAGTTCTTCGATCTCCTGATCTTCTTTTTTGTCCTCGACTTTCTCAGCTGTTTCCGAGGTCTCTTCTTGAGAGTCGGTTGGCTCGTCCAATGTGAGCTCTTCCACGTCTCCAAAATCATCTGCCATTTCAAAACTTGTGGAGTCCGTGAGCTCTTCTCTCTTTTCGATCGCAATTTCTTCACCGGCCGGCATTGAGGTCGCCACTGATTCAGTTTCACCGGCCGTATCTTTTGTTAAATCTGCGTTCGTTTCCAACTCCGGTACAGTTTCAAGCTCCTCCGGTATCGTTGGTGCAGGGGTTGCGGAGCTCTCCTGGTCGTCATCCGGATATTGAGGAGAGAAAAGAAATTCACTACCACAACGCGAACAGTGGAGATTAAGCTTGGTATCGGGCGTCAGCTTATCTTCCGGCAGATTAAATTTCGTCAGACAGCGGGGGCAAGTAACAATCATGACCATCACCCTTGAAAGTGAAAAGAGTTAACAATACGACAATAACAGTTGATGCTCTCGTAAAACGTGTTTTAAAACAGAATCTTATTCTTTGCAAGGAAATATTACCGTCCGGGTTCATCCTGAGGCTGTAAAGAGTGATGGCAGTGACGCCAGAAAAGCGCGCTGACGAAACTCTTCCACCCCGTTTTGGTTTACGGTTTCCACGGTCAGTCTGACTCCGTCGGAAAATTGGGAGCGTAATTGCTTTCTTACCTCAGGTAGTAACTCCCGGACGCTTCCGGCTGATTCGTCACCAACAACCATCAACTTCACTTGCAACTCTTTGGAGCCGACCACCATTTGAGCTCCTAAAGGGCCAAGTTTCTCAAGATCAAGATAGATCATCAAGGTATAGAGGTTGGTGCCGGGAGATTTTGCCTCTCCTTTATCCCGCAGCAGGCGCAGCCAGAGGTCGGCGTTCTCCCCCCAGCCCCACAGCGGCAGCAATAAAATAAGGTCTTCATCGCTACGTAAACCGGGATTATTGAGACACTGATTTAATTCGACCAGATCAAGCAGAGAGCGGAGCTCGGAGCGCACTCCCGCCATTATTTGTGCATTTTTGCCGCTACCTTCCAAATGCAATTCATCGCCCCTCCCGCCATGGAGCTGAGCTAACAGATGCAGGAGGTTTTCTTTAACGGTTAGCGGCTCCCGAGTGGCGGTTCGGGGAAATTTCCCCGGATCGGCAAGCAGCAGTGCGGCCAGCTCTTGCTCATGAAAAAGACCAAGTTGCTTAAGCGGCAAGCCTTCCCCGGAGCGCAAATCAGAAATTAAAGTTGCAGCTGAGAAACGGGCGGTTAATGATTTTATGGAGTTCCGTAATGAGGCCGGTAAATTGATCGTTTCATCGAGTAACAACTCTTTGAGCAGGACAATATTTTTGGAAAAAAGGTTGGGGTTGGTGACTACCTCACTCATAAGTCGTCGTAGCTGTGAAGGCAGCCCCCCGTTTTCACTTTGGTCGGTCAGGCTGAATTGAATCATTGGTTCGAGGCTTTCAAGGCGAACCGTAAAAAGACCGGTTGTCCCCGGCAGAGCCGAGCCTTTGGCTACGACCTCGGTGCCGGCTACCTCAAGGAGCAGTTTTTCCGGGCTTAAAACCTCGATCAGGCGAACCGTCAGCAAATCGCCAAGACGTTCTGAAAGATAGCCTTTCAAGGCGGCTGAAGAGGTTGTGCTAAGCTCTGAAGTTTTACCTTCAGATAGAAGGCTCAGTCCCGGAGTGGGAAAAGTGACACCGTTAATCAAGACGTTTGCACCCTCGAGGATAACGGGCGGCCAGATCGACGTAGAGATCTTTCCCGTAATTCCAAAACTCTTTGTGACGTTTATTAACCTTGCCGATTTCCCGAGCCGGATTACCGGCAACCACAACCTCGGGCGGGATGATTTTGCCGTTAGGAACCACGGCACCCTCGGCTACAATGCTCCACTCACCGATTTTTACATTAAAAGAGAGAATTGCACCAATCCCGACCACGGCTGAATCTGCGATCTCAAGGCAATGCAGTTTGGCCCCATGGCCAACCGTTACCCGTTTACCCAGGCGACAGCAGCATCCCGGGTTAATGTGTAAGATTGCACCCTCTTCAATTGCACTTTGAGGGCCGATGTCGATGGTGCCGTAATCACCCCGTAAAATAGCCCCATGCCCAATATAGACATCGTCGGCCAGACGTACATCGCCGATAATAATCGCTGTTTCCGCCACATAGGCACTTTTTGCAAAGCTAGGCCGGCGTCCTTCAAATTCATAGATTGGCATCGTTATTCCTTTTACATTTGTAATTTACGTTCTTGACCAGCAGGGTCAACTCAACTATTATGCAGGCCTCGTTAACAAAGATCGAGAACACCGTCGACTTTTGCTTCACCCTGCTTCGCACCCCATTAAACCAGATCAGGAGATTTTATGAACGCTTCAAACCCTTCTCCGGAGAGCAAAATTTTTCCTTTTGTCAGAGAGTGGCGTCGGCATCTGCATCGCTACCCGGAGCTCTCCGGTCATGAGCAGGAGAGTGCCCGTTTTATCAGCCAGGTCTTGAGTCACCATGAAATTGAGCATCAGACCGATTTCGGCGGCCATGGCATCGTCGCCTGGATAAATCGCCAGGCACCCGGATCCGAGATTGCCTTTCGGGCCGATTTTGATGCCCTGCCTCTGGATGATCACAAAAAGACGACTTATGCCTCAGCCATTCCCGGGGTTATGCACGCCTGTGCTCACGACGGTCATGCTGCGGTGCTTATGGGACTGGCTGTCGCCCTGGCCGAAAATCAGCAGCAACTCTCCTCTCCAGTCAGGTTGATTTTCCAACCGGCCGAAGAGAATGGTCAGGGGGCTCTGGCCATGCTGAAGGATGGGCTTTTTAACGAACCCCCGGCGGCGATTTTCGGGTTTCACTTCTTTCCGCATATGGAGGTCGGCAGTGTCCGGCTTCACCGCCAGGTTTTCATGGCCGCCACCGAGCATTTTGTGATCACGGTCAAAGGCCGTTCCGCCCATGCTTGTACGCCGGAAAAAGCGATCGACGCAATTCAGGTTGCGGCTCACCTGATTCTTGCTTTCAACCATTTGGCTACCAAGAATATCGATCCGGTCGACCCGGCTCTGATTTCCATCGGAACGATAAACGGCGGCACTGCCTCTAACATCATTGCCGATCAGGTTGTCTTGACCGGCACTATTCGCAGCCTCTCCCGGGCACAGCATCAACGCTTGCACTTAGCTCTTGAACGAATTGTCAATGGTCTGCCCAAAGCCTTCGGGGCCGAAGCCAAAATCAGTATCAGCGAAGTTGCCCCGGCTCTGGTCAATGATCCGCGCCTTTGTGAACTTTTGACTGATATCCTCAGTCAAAGCCAGGTTATCACCCATTTCGAAGATAACGGCCAGCCCCTGCTCGGAGGTGAAGACTTTGCCCGTTTCGCAGAACAGGTTCCCGGCTGTTATCTCTTTTTTGGCTGTGGCAACCATGAACGGGGAATCATTCATCCATTACACAGCTCGCTTTTTGATATCGATGAAAAGGCCCTCGATATCGCCCTGACAACCATGTTTAGCATTGCTCTGCAAGGCCGCGAAATAATTGACGCCCTCAAATGAGCGCAAAAATTTTTAGGGCATCACGGAGCAGGATCGGAACCGTATCACTAAGCAGATAATCGATTACTTTTACTCACTCAATGGCGGAGGCCGAGGCCAGATAGTCGAGTTCTCCCATCTCCTCGCTGAAAATCAGATGATAGACTTCATGCGCGGTTTCGGCGGCAATTACTCGTTCAGTCATCTCCTTGCGACTGAAAATCTTGGAGACTGCGGCCAGGGTTTTCAAGTGATCTTCAAAACAGTGCTCAGGGATAACCATCAAGATAATAACTTTTGCTTTTTTTCCATCTAAAGAGTTAAAATCAACTCCCTCCCGAATCACCGCCATGACTCCCATGATACATTGGTTCTTGGAAATTGTTCCATGGGTTACGGTGCCATGCGGAATCGCAATTCCTTTGCCGATCCCCGTACTCAACGAGTGCTCCCGTTCGATGACTGAGTGTAAGAGAGGTTCATGGCATTTGTCCGGCAGTTTGTAGGTTGTTACGGCAAAATCGACCATTTCCTTGAGCAGAGTCCACTTGTCGGCAGCCTCAAACTCCAGCGAAACCGCATCACGTCCGAGGATGCCAAACAGTAGATGGCCCGCTTTGCCGGTTTCACCGGCATGTTCCAAGGTCTTTTTGACCATGATCGGTCCGATAAGTTCACTGACCACGATGGAGGCCAGAATAATTGCCGTCACGGTTGCTTCATAAGGTCTGAAAAGCGGATTTTCCTGCATTGCAACCACCAGACCGATTGCGACTCCGGCTTGGGGTACGAGACAGAAACCCAGCAATTTGCCGACCGGTTCAGGCGCTCTGGTAATCCAGGCACTGACACCGGCCCCCAAAAGTTTACCACCGTAACGGGCGAGAATGTAGGTAACCCCGACAGCTCCCAGTGAGGGCAGCAGGGCCAAGTCGAGATGAGTGCCGGCCAAGGTGAAAAAACAGACGTAGAGAAATGGTTCAAGATCCTCGACCGAAGTCAAGATCTGGCGATTGGCCGGGGAAAAATTGGTAATCATAAAACCCAGAACCATATTGGGCAGCAGCGGTGAAATCTTGAGCCACAACGAGATCCCCGTCGTAAAGCAGACAGCCATCAGCAATAAAGAGACAAAATGGGATTTTCCCTGGAGTCTGCGGGCTAGAATCATCATCACTGTCCCGGAACCTGCGCCAACCAACAGGGCCTGTCCCAACACCCATCCGGCCTGAGTGACTTGGGCTCCAAGATCGGCCCGGCCGCCTAATTGATTGCCAATTACCACTGAAATCAGAACAAAGATAACGATTGCCAGAACATTATCGAGGGCCACAACCGACAAAAGATTTTTCACCAGAGGGCCATCGGCCTCGGTCTCACGGATAACCGACAAGGTCGCCGCCGGTGCGGTCGAGGTCGCAATTGTTGCCAAAAGCAGGGAGATAACCCAGTTGTCGAGCCAGAAATTGCAGAAAAAATAGACCGCGACCATGGCTGTCAGGGCCTGGGCCAGAGCAATTGAGAGCAGGCTTAAAGCCTGAGGGGCTATACGCCGTATCTTGAGATGAGAAGCGATCGAAATGGCGATCAGACTTAAGGCAATTTCAGAGATTGGTTTAAGGGTATGATAGACGATTTCGTGAGTTAAGAGATGGGTCAGGTAGGGCCCGATGATAATCCCGGCCACAATATTACCGGTAACCGAAGGCAGGTGCAGGCGCCGGGCCACACCGCCGCCCAGCAGTCCGGCCGTCACTAGAATGCTTACTGCGAGAATGGCGTTCATGAAACTTTTCCCGTTCCGGTAAAAAAAAGAGCTCCGGCAATCACTAACTGACAGTCCATAATAGTCATGACCATACTATAGCGAAGCCTCATAACTCTGACAAGCAGAATTTGTTCTCCAAGTCCGGCCGGATAGCCTCCATAACCCGTTAATTAGGTAAGGTGTCCCCGGAATTATCTAAATGGTCTCAAAGTATATTACTTTGTCATCAGGGAAGATACTCGTCCAGGGCGCTGAGATATTGGAGATAGAGGAGCGGGGTTTGGGCGGCCAGGCCAGCAATGCGGCCCAGGGCTTTTTCGGCCTGCTTTTGATACTCGGTATCCCCGGTTATCGCCATAAGGCGTAAAAGATTCATAATCATTACCGAGTTGCTGCCGGGCAGAGCCCCGTCGTGTAGTTCAAGGTTGCGGGCGATCAGTTTTTCGGAATCGCTGCTGCTGTAAAAAAAGCGTTCACCCTGATCATCCCAAAAGAGTTCATTCACGGTTGCCATCAAACGCCGGGCTCGTTCCAGAAAGAGAGTGTCGGCCCCGGCCGTATTAAGTTCAAGAAGCCCTTGAATGTAAAAGGCATAATCATCGAGGAAGGCGGGAATCGCGGATTCTTCACCGGCTGACCAGCGCCGCCACAAACGATCTCCATCTCGACTTAAATGTTTATCAAGGGTTCGGGCCGCAGTTTCAGCCAGCTCCAGATAGTGGGGCTTTTTAAAGACCACTGAGGCCCGGGCCAGGGCGGCAATCATCAGGCCGTTCCAGGCAGTAATAATCTTTTTGTCAATAAACGGTGCCTGGCGCTGAGTTCGCGCCTGAAACAGAGCTTTCCGACTATGCTCTAATTTCTGAGCCGGTTCAGTGGTTGTTTTTTCGTTTTCATCACCACTGCCATCGTTGTCGGCTTTATACGCAATTCGGCGTAAAACACTGCTGCCTTCAATCTCGGGGAAGTTGCCTTTTTCACTGACGCCGTAATGCCGACAGAAAAGTGCAGCCTCAGACTGATCTAGAACGGTCTTGATTTGAGCTGCGGCCCAGACATAGAAAGCCCCCTCGATACCCTCACTGTCGGCATCCTGGGCGGCATAGAAAGCGCCTTCAGTCCCGCGCAACTCACGCTCCAAATAGTTGAAAATAGAGGCGACAACTTCGGCATAATGTTTCTTGCCGGAAATTTGATAGGCTTCAGTATAGGCATAAGCGATGGTCGCCTGATCATAGAGCATCTTTTCAAAATGGGGAACCTGCCACTGCTTATCGACTGCATAGCGGTGAAAACCGCCGCCTAAATGATCAAAGATCCCGCCGGCCGCCATCTTGTCCAGGGTTTTCTCAACCATTTCTAAAGCGATATTTGAACCGCTGCGCTGATGCCAACGCAGTAGAAAAAGTAGCTGGTGCGGGGTCGGGAATTTGGGGGCTGCACCAAATCCGCCGTTCTCATGATCAAAGTTTTCAGCCAGTTGTTCGGCGGCATTACCGAGCAGGTCAACCCCTAAAACTTCATCAACCGGACGGGGCTGCTCCATCGAATGCAGGAGTTTCACCACCTCCTGACCATTTTTCAGCAAAGCTTGTCGTTCCGAGTGCCAGCGCGTAGCCAGGTAGTTGAGAATTTCGATAAAACCGGGCGTATTGAGACCAGCACCGGTTTGTTTCGGAAAGTAGGTTCCAGCGAAAAAGGGGAGTCCTTCCGGTGTGATAAAGACCGAAAGCGGCCAGCCTCCGGCTCCGGTAAAAAACTGACAGGTGAGCATATAGATCTGGTCAAGATCGGGGCGTTCTTCGCGATCGATTTTGACCGCGATAAAGTTTTTATTTAAAAGGGCTGCAACCTCTTCATCGGCAAATGATTCATGGGCCATGACATGGCACCAGTGGCAAGTCGAGTAACCGATAGAGAGAAACAGCGGTTTATCTTCACGCCGGGCCTTTTCCAGGGCTTCCTGCCCCCATGGATACCAGTCGACCGGCTGTTCAGCGTGCTGGCGCAAATAGGTACTTGACTCATTTATTAAACAATTAGCCATCGAAATCTTCCTTCCGGTATCTTGTTATAAAAAACAGTTAAATAATCTCCTATCACAACTGCCGCATAAACACAACTAAAATCATCATGTTTAATTGTTAGTGATTTTTCTTGTATAGTCGAACGTCTGGGGCCAGTGAACAGAAGGGTTCTACCAGTCTAAAAAAGGTTTGTCCATATTTGCCGACTTGGGGCAGCAGCTCTGTAAAAAAAGAGTAGCTGTCGTCGATTTTAAGCTCGCCGCCGTGGGCTAAAAGTAATTTTTTTACCGGCAGATGAGACATCCGTTTGAGGGTTGCCGTCATTAGTTCAGGGAAAAGGGTAGGGAAGGGCAAGACAATTTTTTTGCCGGTCTTGATGACCAGATCACCGACATAAAGCAACTCTTTTTCCGGATGATAGAAAACCATATCATAGAGGGTATGGCCCGGGGCTGTATAGGCCCTCCAGTCGGGGAATCCGGGTAAGGTGTGGCCGTCGTCGAGAAAATAATCGGGTTTGAGACGTCGGGGATACCAGGCTCGCTCCAGTTTGCCGAACTGTTGGCGGGCGGAATAGTGTCCGAGAATGGTATCTATGAGATGTTGGCTGGCACCCCGAAAACCTCGATACCATTTATCAATATCAATATGCGCGGCAATTTGAGTGCGAAAACGGCGTCGCAATAAAGGAGCGCCACCGGCATGGTCGGGATGCATATGGGTAACCAGGGCGAGGTTGAGGTCATCAGGCAGGCGGCCCATTTCACGCTTCATATAGGTTTCGATACGAACCGCATCATAGCGGGCACCACCATCAAGGAGCAGAACCCGATCTCGATATTCAATCAGGTAGAGTGATGCAATATAACCCTGGATTCGATGTAAAGTGAATGAGTGTTCAGTCATCCACCTATTCTACATCCCTGACGCAAAATGTAAAGAAAAAAAGAGAGGGCTCAAAAAGTCCTCTCCATATTATAGGTCAGCCATCAACGTAAAAAAACGGAATGGCTAAGTAAAAATTTCGATAGACAAGTTGTTGGGGTTTTCCAGGCGCGAGACCATACACGAAGTATGTCGAGTGTCTGGAAAACCTCAACAACGCAGGATATCGGAACTTTTTACAACGCCATTAGTCAGTGCGGTTGGTGATCTCGATAAGGTGATAACCAAAATCAGTCTTTACCGGTCCGTGCACTTTGCCAACTTCGGCATTAAAGACTACGGTGTCAAATTCCGGTACCATCTGGCCGGGTGAAAACTCACCCAAAGCCCCGCCCTGCTGCCCGGATGGACATTTTGAGTTAGCCGCCGCCACCTTGGCGAAATCTTCTCCGTCTTCAATCTGTGACTTAAGTGTCAGACAACCCTCTTCAGTCTCCACCAGAATATGTCGTGCGCTTGCTTTTGCCATGTCAATCTCCTTGAAAATTATTTTTGTTGATATTCAAAATCCAGATTAAATTAAAAGTTGCGCCGAAATATCACAGATAGATAGGAAATGTAAAGAATGATGGCTAAGTAAAAAGTCCGATCTACTGCGCTGTTGTGGTTTTTCAGGCACTCGACATACTACATGTATGGTCTCGCGCCTGAAAAACCACAACATCTTGTATATCGAAATTTTTACTTAGCCATCCCGTGACTTTTT
>DAOVTG010000270.1 GCA_030633185.1 Deltaproteobacteria bacterium | reverse complement strand
GGCACTTCCATATAGTAGAAGCGCCAAACTTAAACCGATGATCAATACATCAAGTGAATTCAGCATAACCTTTCATCCTAGTCAACTTGTAAAAGGGCAACTACTACGCAAAACCAGCCCCTACAGTTCTAAATTATAAATGAACAGCCACTCACTTTAGCGTGTTCGCGGAGCTTGTTAACATAAGCACGAAGCTTTTGTCAAGAGGCAAACTGTATACTTCATACCAGGAACAGAAGCCAATTGCCGGCAATAAAGTTTAACGCATAAGCGGTAAAAAATAACTCCGCACTTGTAGACATCCAGCTATTTACTGTAAAGCTCCCGCAAATAGTGTGAACTTTGCTTCGCCCTATAAATGGGGTCACATCTTGACAATAGCTGTTGGTAGTTTTTTGACTTGTCCGATCATCTCGATACGCTATCGTCAAGAAATGACCCCGCCCGAGATTTAACGAAGAAACAGTAGCAAGAAGAGAGCCAAAGTAAAAGGACAGGCCCAACGGCCTGCCCTTTTAAATTTGTTTTCGTCTGTTTTTTGACCTAACAACTCCCCCTCTGTTATTGAAAAAAATGCTACTCAGAGACAACTTCCCGGACATCCTGGTCAGTGACATCGACAGTTAAAGAGGTCGAGGATAAGGCTGCTGCTGCTTTTTTATCGAGTTTGAAACGCATAACTACACCTTTTAAACGTTCGCCAACCTCGCCTAAGTCACCGGCACTACGATTAACCTGGCTACTGCTGTCACTGAGTTCACCAGCCAGGGCACTAACCTCAGCAATATCAGCTGAAATCTCTCCAGATACGGTTGAACTCTGAATAATATTTTCATTGATTTCAGCAATTCCCTGGGAGGCCTGAGCCGCACTGCTGGCAATTTCTCTGGTGGTCGTCGACTGTTCTTCAATGGCCGCCGCCACAGTTGTCACCAATTCACTAACCTCTGCTATAACTGTGGTAACTTCACGAATCTCCTCAACGGTCGCCCCCGTCGAGGCCTGAATTTCCTCGATAATCCGGCGAATATCCTGGGTCGCTTCCGCCGTCTGGCGAGCCAGTTCCTTGATCTCATTGGCGACCACAGCAAATCCCTTACCGGCTTCACCGGCTCGAGCTGCCTCAATCGTGGCATTCAAAGCTAAAAGATTGGTCTGCTCTGAAATTTCGTTGATCACCGCAGTAACCTTGCCGACTTCCTGGGCAGCCCGGCCCAACTCATCCACCTTCTCCGAGGCCTGACGGGCCCGCTCGACCGCGGCCAGACTAATGGTGCGGGTTTTTTCCGTACTCTGGGCAATCTCGCCCACCGTCGACGTCATCTCTTCAGCGGCCGCTGCAACCATATTGACATTTCCAGCCGTGGTCTCAGAAGCACCGGCAACAGTATTCATATTGACACTCATCTCTTCAGCAGCGGCGGCCACGGTATTACTTTTATCGGAGGCATTGGTCGCAGCATCGCCAAGTCGTTCGGAGATTGCGGAAAGTTCTGTTGAAGAGAGGGTCAGAGACTCAACCCCTTTAAAAATATCACCGGCAATCTCGATCAATCCCTGTTTAGTCTCACCCAGGGCCGCCAGCATACTCCCAGGCCGAGCTCCAGCATCAACAACGATCGTCAGATCCCCTTTGGCGATCTTTTTAAGCATCTCATTCATATCTTCAGGCTCGCCACCCATAATTCGGGAAAAACCGGAGCGCACCCAGAAAATAACAACAAGAGCAATCAGAACACCCAACAGTGCAACAATCATGACTATGGTCGTGGTTTGTGAAACTTTGGCTGCCGCCGCCTGTTCGGCCGCCTCTTCAATCTTTGACAAAGCCGTCCCAATCTCGATAAAAATCTTTAAAACTTCTTCCAGAGCCGGTTGTGTAATCGCACGGTAATCACCCTTGGCCCCTTCGAGATCTTCAACCTCGCTCAAGTTAAGGTTAACATCTATAATCGACTCATGTAACGCACGATGCGGAGCCTCGAATTTCTTCAAAATCGATGCGAGTTGGGGATAACGATTTTCCAGAGCTTTACGCGAGTCACCATAAAGCCACTTACCAAAACCACATTTGTGGTCATCGGTTGACACCTCAACCAGTAATCCCGGCGTATAGTCCTTAAGAAGGGTCTGCTCTACCTTCTCAGCCCATTTATGATGAGCAATCTCCATTTTCTGCAATTCGACTACCGTTTCAATGGCAAACACGGCCTCATGAGACTTTTTGTTCATCGTGTCGATACCAAAGAACGAAACTAAGCCTAAAACTACAAGCAGGGCCCCGATCACAATAAGCCCAAAAAAAATCTGTTTACTGAGTTTTAAACGCATTGCCAATCCTCCTTAAACTTCCAAATCTTACTTTCCGATACTTCGTTATGGGTTAACCCAGGTCGGAACCAAATATGATTTTAACCACAGACCCACACGGACAAAAACTGATAAAAACCACTCTCACTATTCTCGGTGACAAGCTGTGCAAGGGGTTATCGGGCCGGTTGGTTTACTCTCTTTTCCCATTTCTCGATGACAATATTTACACAAGGCCCGGTGGGTTACTCTGACAATGCTCGGAACCCCTCCTTTATCGTTATCTTCGTGACAATCTCCACACTCTTTAATATCTCTGGTCATCTCCCAACTTCCGTGACACTCTTTACACTCCATTTCTAAATGTCCATCATCTATATGACGAAAAATCGGGTGACAGGCAACACAGGACTCTATCTCACTCTCACCATCCCAGGCATGGTGACATAACTCGCAATCATAATGATCATGTTTAGAGAGAACAAATATAGAGGGCTTTCGGTCGGTGGTTTGGTCAGCTTTGGTTACCAGAATGATTCCCGAAGGAGCATCATTGGCAAGTGCAGGGGTAAAAAACTCAACAAAAAAAAGATTGCCAAAAATATCGTCGTTAGCCTCATCTCAAGTCCCCCTATAGAAAACATCATAATAACCCCGGATTATCATGTAAAGCCGAAGCTTTTGCCGAATGGTTATTCTCATAAATGTGAACTGTAGCACAAAACCATAT
>DAOVTG010000007.1 GCA_030633185.1 Deltaproteobacteria bacterium | reverse complement strand
CATCACTTGGCAGTGGTTTTTGCTACCGGAATTGTTGGGAGTAATGATGCAGTGCCCAGGTTCTATAAAGATGGGGTACTTGAGCGAGAAGAGTCGGGTTTGCCATCGATCGATTGTAATGTGTTTGACGATAAAATACATTTTACTATTGGTGCCGGAACCTGCCAAAGTGGAAACAATAAAGATGTGGTGTGTAATTTATTCAGAGGTTGGATGGATGAGGTTAATTTCTTTGCAGAAACTTTGAGTGAAGCACAAATTATTGTGCTTATGGATAAAATAGAATAGAAAATGAAGCTACTCTGCGGGAATTTTTTTAGCTGTTTTTGTGTGACGTTGTTGGGACTAATGCTCGCAGGTATTGTTGCAGATGCCGCGATCTACAGCCGCAAGGATGCCAAGGGCAATGTTCATATAACCGATAACGCGTCTGCCGGAGATGGTTACAACATTCTTCTGACCACCGCCAAGCGGCCTGAAGGTTTTCAGAAGATGGTGGTTACCGGTAGCGAGTTTGGTTCTCTTATCCGCCGGGCCGCAAAGCAGACCGGTCTTGCTGAAGCCTTGATCCGGGCCGTGATCAAGGCGGAATCCAACTTTAATCCACGGGCGGTATCGTCCAAAGGGGCCAAAGGGTTGATGCAGTTAATGCCGGCTCTGGCCCGTCGTTATGGAGTCAAAGATCTTTTTGATCCGGTGGCTAATATTATGGCCGGCAGCAGCTATTTGAAGGAGTTGCAGGATCGTTTTGGCACGTTGGAGAAGACCCTGGCGGCTTATAACGCTGGCCCTTCACGGGTTGAAGAGTATGGCGGGCCGCCGCCATTTGCCGAGACCCGAAAATATATTGCCCGGGTAAAATGGTACTATCAGCACTACTACAGGCGTCCCGATCTGGTTAATCTTAAAGGTGTACAGGATGCCTTTAGCCAGGCTTGTTCAGCTTTTAAAAAAGGTGGTTTTCGTCGTTCCGCCTATCTTTTTGGTTTGGTTCTCAATAAGTATCCGGCTTCATCAGAGGCCAATTACAACCTCGCTCTGGTTGAAGATCGACGTGGAAAATTGACCATGGCTGTAAATCTTTATCGTCAAGCTTTACGTTATAACCCCCATTTTACGGAAGCCTATTACAATCTGGCTATCCTCTATGAACGTCTAAGTCGTCTGAATACAGCCTTGGCAACTTGGAAGCGTTGTTTACAATGCGAATTGTCACCTGTAAAACAACGTCAAATTCGACTCTTCATGCAGGAGTTGCGGCAGTTGCAAAGCCAGCAGTAAAAATGTTGAAAGGTTATCTGTTGGTGTCAAGTCAGATTTTCGTAACCTTCGTGCCGTAACCCCATCGACCATATCTTACCAAGTATAACGCATATTTTCTAAAAAGCAATCGACAAAATCGAGCTCAGCATTAATGGAGAAAGCATGATCTAACTAAAGATTGATGGCGTCGTAAAAAGTCACGGGATGGCGTCGTAAAAAGTTTTCGTCAGGAACGGATTAGGCTTTTTTCTCACGGCAGGGAATGCAGATATTTTTACCTTGCTGTGAAGTGATACGGGTCTCCATAACCGCCTCACCACAAAAGTCACAGACCACTGAGGCCATAACCCGGGCTTTTCCCGGTTCATCGATTGTAACCGGCTGCAAAGAGACAATTTCAGCCTCATCGGCTGCCAGGAGCCAATCGATAAAAGCTTGCCGATTACTTCTCAGGTCTCCAGGAATCGCCGCCTGATTAAGAACCACTCGAATTCCCTGACCGTTTTTACGGGAGTAGAAGGTATATGCCTGTTTGCCATAATCCTTAAAGATCAGGTTGCCCTTGCCGAAGGTACAGCCGCTGATAAACTGCAGGGCATCGACACCGCAGGCGTTATTTTCGGTAATTGCGACCAGCTCCTCATCCTCAGAGCGGTACTGCGAGAGATAGTTCATCGCTGCAGTTGTCATCCGGTAACCCATAGCCAGTCCCGGACAACTGTGACCGTGGAAGGCTATCATTTTGTCATAATCGATCATCATTGTAACTTCTCCTTAGAAGATTAATTATATTTCTGTTTTAAAACCGGCAGATCAATGCTGTTTTTAGCAATAATTTCAATCTTGTAATCGAGTGTATCGAGGATGATGAAGAGGGCTCTAACCGACACATTTGCGAATTTCCCCTGTTCCATTCGGCTCAGTGTCGGCCGGCTGATACCAGCTTTGATGGCAGTCTCTTGCTGGGTTAATGCCGGTTTATCGCGAAAAATATAAGGCACCGTACAAACCACATCGTAGGCTGGAGAAATATTGATATTTGAAAACTTTTTCGTAATATACTGAAACTCGATAATATCAGGGTTCCGGAAGCTGAAGATGCTGAACATTGACAAAAATTACGCTGAATAGTTACGAGAAAGTTATTTCAATACTTCGCCTTTAAGATTAATCACCATCTCTTTAAATGGCATGATTTTGCCCGCCTTTTGCAGGGCGTTTTTGACGGCTACCGGGAGTCCTGAGCAGCAGGGAACTTCCATGGTGACTACGGTTACGCTTTTGATCTCATTTTTGCTAAACATTTCTGTAAAACGTTCTTCATAATCGGGCAGATCATCAAATTTGGGACAGCCCATCATGACGACGCGATCGCCTAGTAACTCCTGGTGCAGGGCGGCGTAGGCCACGGCGGCACAGTCAGCCAAGATAAGAATGTCGGCATTGTTCAGAAACGGAGCATGGGCCGGGATCAAGCGGATCTGGATCGGCCAGTGGCCGAGAGCGGAAACTGGTGCCGGGCCGCCGGAAACCTCTTTAGTGTCGTTACAACTGCAACTTGAAAGGGTCTGCATCTGGGTCGAAGGACAACCGCAGGCCAGAGTCTCCGGTGCATCGGACGAACTTTTTTCGTCGGTTTTGTCGGCCTCTTCGCGGTATTTAAGGTACTCTTCAACCGCTTCAGGGTCGAAATCTTCAGCCATCCTTTCAACTATGGTGATCGCTCCCTGAGGGCAATCTCCCAGACAGGCACCAAGACCGTCACAATATTTCTCGGCGACGGTTTTGGCCTTACCATCAATTATTTGAATAGCGCCTTCATCGCAAGCCGGAACGCACTGGCCGCAGCCGTCGCACAACTCTTCATCGATCTCGATAATCTTTCGTAAAATCTTCATGTCCACTCTCCGTTGTTTTAGTTTATAATAATGCTTTTGCTGGCTAACTCACGCCCGCTGTTGGTTAAAAAATCACCTTCAATGTGGGCGTCAAATTCGGCTTGGGTAAAAGGCGTCTCTTTATTTAGAAGCTGCAATTGATAGATTTTAAGGGCATCTTTTACACACTTATAATCCAGACTTTCATTGTCGCCGGGGTGGTAGACGTGATCCAGGATTGCTATAACCTCTTGGGTCAACTCCTCTTTGGCTTTAAGCTTGTCGAGAATCTCCCGGCCGATGCGAACGGCTTCATCCTCTAATTCTTTCAGGGATGGGGGAGTTTCGCTTTTGTTGGCCAGTTTAGCTCCGATGTTATGGAGGTAGGCGGCGCAAAGGACGACCGCCGGGCTCGCTCCCTCTTCGGGAACAATCTTGGCGGCGAAACGGGCTACTTTAGTCGCCTGGCCGACATTCTTAAAATCTTTGTGAAAATGGAGTTTCATCTTGAGGGCGACCCGGTCTTTAAGCAGGTCGTCACGACTGGCGAGCAGTTCGGGCGGCAGCTCTCCCATACACTGTTCAGCGTATTGACAGTAAGAGGCACAGCCAAAATCCATTCTCGGGTTGACCACCTGTTTACCGCAACCTTTACATTTACAGGTAGTTTGATCTTTGAAAAATTCGATTTCTGTGCCACATTCGGGGCAGTTGGAATCGAAGATTGCATCATGTTTCCAGTAACGGGAATCTTGGCCGGGACAGCGCATGGCATTTCCTCCAATTATGATTGAAATGGGTTGTTAGAATAATTTGCGGCTGATTTAATTTGGCAACCACTCTTAAGTGTATTGTTATTGTCTTTTTATTCTCTTTGCAGTAGATTATCATTGACTTAAGTCAACCTGCTGAAATACTATCGAAATTTTTACTTAGCCATCAAATCGTAGTCGAATATTTCTTATTTTATGGTGAAATATGGTTGAAAACAGAGATAAATCGCTGGTAAAATGGCTGGGCGAGACTTCACTCTTTGTCGGAATGGAGGAGCAACATCTTCGGGAGTTAAGTGGGATTGCCATGGTTGTCAGTTATAAACGGCGGGCGACTATCTTTAGTGAAGGTGATCCGGGGAGTGGATTCTACCTAGTTAAAGAGGGGAAAGTTAAAATTTATATGATCTCCCCGGATGGTAAGGAGCAGATCCTGCATATCTTTGGTCCCGGCGATCCTTTTGGGGAAGTGGCGGTTTTTGCCGGTCAAAGTTTTCCGGCCCATGCCGTGGCTCTGGAAAACAGTCGCCTGGTCTTTTTACCGCGTGATGATTTTGTCGTTCTGGTCGCGGCTAATCCGGCCCTGGGCCTCAGTCTGCTGGCGGTTCTCTCTCAGCGTCTGCGACAATTTACCAAGATGATTGACGCACTCTCCTTAAAAGAGGTTCCCGGGCGTTTGGCGGCCCATCTGCTGTATTTAAGTAAAAAACAGTCGACTGGTGATTTGCAGCTGGAACTATCCAAAACTCAGTTAGCCAGTTTGCTGGGTACGATTCCGGAAACCCTCTCAAGAATGTTGAGCAAACTGCAACGGGAGGGGTTTGTCACCATTGAAGGGGCCAAGATATCAATTGTCGATCGAGTGGGATTGGTGGAGTTAGCCGAAATCGGAAAATTTTAGTACCTTACAGGTTATTTATTGTTCGAAAAACAAGAAATGTTCTGATAAGAGTACTTATTTGTGGGCGGAAAAGGCCTCATGGGTTGCGGGGGTTGTTCCCGCATTAGTGATTTACAAATGGAGTTTTTGACCGACCATTATTTTTGAGCTGTTAAGTCGGTTGAGTTTTTTCAGTTTTGCAATCGGGATCCGGAAACGGCGGCTGATAGCTCCCAGTGTGTCACCTCTTTTGACGGTATATTGGCGGCCGGTTTTTCGGGATAGGGGGTTCATCGCCTTCAGTACGATCTCTACATTATGCTTACAACCTTTAGGAAGGTACAGATGGAATTTGCCGTTGGGCAGCTTCTTCCTGATAAAGTGCTGGTTGAGTTTCTTCAGGGTATGATAGGTAGTGCCCATTTTCAGGGCAAAAGCGGTCAGTGAATATTCATTTTTCAGTTTTAGGATAACCGATTTGCCGGCCAAAGGTTGATAGCGCTGGAAGGCCGGAAGCCTGTAACCATAAGCCTTAGGGTTGTTGAGGATTATTTTAATGGCGGCCAAACGATAGAGGTAACGTTCGCTTTCTCTAGGCAATGAGAGGTGAAAGTAGTCGTTGGATTTTTGCGCACTCATAGCGTCGCTGACCCGTTTCTCACCGCAATTATAGGCGGCCAGGGCCAGAGGCCAGTTGGTAAATTTCTTTTTTAGAAAAGCGAGATAACGCACTGCGGCTCGGGTTGAAGCCCGCGGGTCAAGCCGTTCGTCGATGGTGGCGGTGATACGCAGACCCTGTCGTCGGCCGGTATGTTTCATGAACTGCCAGAGTCCAGAGGCTCCGGCCCGAGAGCGGATATCCGTAATCAGGGCACTTTCAGCAACGGCCAGGTATTTAAGGTCATCCGGAAGACCGGCCGCCTTTAACTCTCTCTCAAAAAAGGGGAAGTAACGAGAGCTGCGTTTAAGCCACATCACAACTTGCGCCCGATCATAAACCGAAATCGTAAATTCACGATCCAGCATCTCCCGGCAGTGACGTTTATGTAACGGCAGGGGTTCGCCGCAGAAGGAGAGGGTTGCCGGTATCGTGAAGTTGGGTACACTTTGGGCTGCAAGCGGGGTTGCCGGTATCAGAAAGAAGCCGAGGGCAAAGAGAAAATATTTGATTTTAGATGCTTTTTTACTGTACATAAAGGCATCTTTAATGTTTTTTTTGGTATTCGTCAAGTTAGAATAAATATGTTGTTAAAAAGCCGAAAAAATAAAAAATCCAACTTATGGCGCAACCGGTTTCTTCTCCTTTTTTTATTTGTACTGTTGCTGACGGTTTTTCAGGTTTCTGTTTTTGGTCTGGTGAAACCGCCTCTGACCATTCCGGTTGTCCGGGCCTGGATCGCCTATGGTCTGAGACAGGGAGCTCAACCCAAATCGCATCAGTGGGTTGAGCTCAAAAAGTTTTCACCGCATTTGCGCCGGGCCGTGCTGGCTTCTGAAGATCAGCGTTTTTTGGATCACTACGGTTTTGACTTTATTGAACTGGGTCAGGTTTTGCGATCCTTGCATGAGGGTGGAAACCTCCGCGGAGCCAGTACTATTTCCATGCAGACCGCCCGTACCATGTTTCTCTGGCCGGCTCGCAGCTGGTTAAGGAAGTTTGGTGAAGTTTATTACACTATGTTACTGGAGCTGATCTGGAGTAAAGAAAAAATCCTTGAATTCTATTTAAACAGGGTTGATTGGGGGCCCGGAATCTATGGTGCGGAGGCTGCGGCCGTGAAATATTTTCATTGTCATGCCCTCGACCTTAATGCCGGTCAAGCTGCTTTGCTGGCGGCGGTTCTGCCGGGACCTCATCTCTGGCGTCCGGATAAACCAACTGCAGCCGTCAAGCGTCGGGTTGAGAGGATCTTGCCGCAGATGCAAAAGGTGCCTCTGGTTGGAGAAACTAAATCATGATTAACCTTGACAAATTCCCGGCAACCGTTGTAGTCAGTGGCTGTCTACCGAAAAGAAAGAGAGATTATAAATAGAAGATTTATGGATTTTTTGAAGAGTATCAAGTTCAGGCGGCGCGGTTCTTCCTCTTTATCGAGGGTTGATGAAAATCCGGTCGCGACGAGATTGCCGGAAGTCGAAGTTTCAGATGACGGTTGTGATTTTCATGATCATAGGGTTGGGGGTGGAAAAGCTCTCTATCAGAGTGGTGAAGGTCATGTTTTTCTATTAGGTCTGTTGCTTAGTGTTGCCTTTGTTATTTTGACCGCCTACTATCTGACTGTCGACATCAAAACCGGGCAGACCCTGCTATTAGCCTTTGTCGCCCATACCCTTGGTGGTCGGGCTGCCGGTATCGGTCTCTGTATTGCCTTCGAGTTTTCAAGCTGGGTGACGGTAGCTTACAATATGTTCCTTGAGGTACTGATTGTCTGTTACTGTTACTCGCTTTTTGTCTTCTCATTTAATAATCATCTTAATTGTAAATGGCTTACGATCGCAACTAAAAATGCCGAGAAACAAGCTCTTAAACATAAAACAATTGTTGCCCGTTACGGTTGGTGGGGGATTTTTGTTTTTGTCATGATTCCGTTGCCGGTTACAGGGCCGGCGGCGGGCTCAATTATCGCCTACTTTCTGAAATTCAGTATTAAACGTAATTTCGCTGCGGTCTTTAGCGGAACTTTGGCATCAATCATTATCTGGACCTGTTTTTTCGATTATCTCGATCGCCACATCGCGATTTTTAAATATATTGTCGTTGCAGGATTGTTGATCGTTGTTCTCTATTATTTTAAAACTATCAAGCGTTGGTTCACGCAGGAGATAGAAGATTGATGGCGTCGTAAAAAGTTCCGATATCCTGCGTTGCACCCCAAGGGCACTTCCTTCGGGCGTTGTCGGTTTTCCAGACACTTGACATACTACATGTATGGTCTCGCGCCTGGAAAGCCACAACATCTTGTCTATCGAAATTTTTACTTAGCCATCCCGTGACTTTTTTACGAGTTCATCAAGATTGATGGTGTCGCAAAAAGTAATTGTGTGGGGCTACTCGACGCTCTGAAGTTTTTTTACGAATACACCTAATTATAAAAAGTGAGTTTTTACCTTAATGGAGGGGTCTGATGGAAACGAGATTAGCAATCAAGGGTGATGTTACAGACGTTGAATCATGGGATGAATTTTCACAAGAGTTAACCTCTGTAATTGATGCCGGAGTGGCTAAGTTGGTACTACTGGATATGGAACGGGTAACCTATCTTAATTCGAGCGCTCTCGGCTCTATAGTGAGCGCCCAGCGAAAAGTTGCTGATCGGGAAGGTCAAATGGTATTGGTTAATGTCTCAAAAAAGTTGCTCCAGTTTTTTGAACTCTATAACCTTACGGAAATTCTGACGATCGAATGACGATGGCTAAGTAAAAAGTTCGTTATTTCGAAGGCGTCGTAAAAAGTTGATAATCCGACTTTTTGCGACGCCTTCACAGTATTTCCCATATCCTATATCCGGTTACTCATTTTCCAAAACTTTTCGATCCGGCATGACCTTTGGATGATTGCTTTCGCTGTGTCTTCTTTCTAAAACAACTCCGACCTTAAATATTCATTAACTTCACTGAGACTCTCAACGATTAAGTCACGTTTGGAGGGCAGTTCGATGGGGCTCAATTCAAGTGTAACCGCGCCCTCGTAGCTGTGCTTTTTGAGCATGTAGAGAAAACGGGTCAGAGGCAAAATCCCACGGCCTGGAAAGAGATGTTCCCGGCCGTGACCATAATCACTGAAATGGATATTTTTAATTCGGCCGCTAACTAAAAGGCGTTGGAACTCGCCGAGAAAATTGGGATTGTGAGAACCTTTATGGGTGGTGTCGAAGGTCATGAAAAGGTTATGCTTTTCAATGAATTTAAGCATATCCTCTGATTTTCTCAGGATATTCGGGTTATAGTGGATAAGGTTGCCGATATAAGGCATGTTTTCCAGGGTGACAATGACTTTGCTGTCGTTGACCAGGTTCTGGAAGTCTTTAATTTTGTGGAACCAGCGCAGGAAAGTGAATTCCGGTGGCAACCAGAAGGGTGGATGAAAGTTGACCAGTGGAATCTCAAAATCACGCGCTAGTTCAATGCATCTGATCAGTGAAGTGCCACTATGGCCCCAGCCTCGAAGTTTGAAAAAAGGGGCATGGATTGAGAGGATCGGACAGATCGGGAGTAGTTTCTCTATAATTTTATGGGGGCTGCCGTTCTCAAACGTGGTATTGATGATCAGTTCGATTCCGTCGTAACCGCACTCTGAAGCGATCTCGAATATCTCTGTAAACTTCATTGTATAGAGGGTACCGGCAGAGAGGACAACGGCTCGGCTCGGCGCGATAACTCGTGGCGGCGGGTGATTTATGGATTGTGAGTGCATGGATCTTGATGATCTCGTAGTTGTTAGTAAGAGCCTGTGGTGGGCGGACTTTCCATAACCCAGCGGCTTTTTCAGAAGAATTCCACACTTCATAATAACAAGAGTCGCAGAGAATTAAAACTAAAATCTGTAACTATTCGAGTTTACCATGGGCAATGTTATTACGACGATTATCCCGATTTTTATGTTGATTATGCTGGGAGCTGGGGCTCGTCGTTTCGGTTTTATGAAAACCGATTTTATCGTTGCCGCCAACCGTCTGGTTTTTTACCTGGCCATTCCCGCCCTGGTCTTTCGGGCTTTGACCAAAGCCTCATTACGTTCAGAGTTTGATCCCTGGGCGGTGATCATGATGGTCATTGCCGTTCTTCTGGTGCTTGGGCTTGCCGTTTTCTGCAATCGAATCCGGAAAACTGTTGACGGCTCCCTGCAGGGAACTTTTGCCCAGGCGACGATTCATGGCAATCTTGGCTATATCGGTCTGGCGGTCTCTTTTTACTATCTCGACGAGAGCGGATTTGCCCGGGCAAGTATGTTGGTTGGTTTTTTAATGATTCTACAAAATCTTTTAGGGGTTGTTCTTCTGCAGTATTACTGTTGCGAGAAGGCGGTTTCCCGCAGAGGTCGTGATCTGCTCGCCCCGGTGCTCTTGAACCCGGTTATCCTGGCCGCCTTAGGCGGGATTGTTTTTAATCTAAGTGATCTGCCGATGCCGCAGATTATTGATCGTTTCCTGTTGATTTTAAGCGGTTTGGCTCTACCCATGGGGCTTTTGCTGATTGGCGCATCGATCTCTTTTGCCCTGCTTCGGCAATGGTTGCCGCAGGCTCTATTAATAGCATTTTTTAAGCTTTTCCTGCTTCCGGCAGCCGCTTTGCTGCTTTTTCGTCTGGCCGGGGTTGAGGCCCGGACCTTTGCCCCGGGCCTGATTCTGCTGGCCGCACCGACCGCGACTCTGACCTATGTTATGGCCCGGGAGATGGGCGGGCACGTCGACCTGGCGGTCGCCTCGATCTCTTTAACGACAATTCTTTCGGCTCTCAGTTATGCTCTATGGCTGGGTTTTCTTTAAAGTGGGTGTCCCCAATTTAAAAAGAAGATTGGACTATGGAAAAAGTCATGGGACGCCATCAAATGTTGCGTTTGATAAACTCTTCTATATTTTGCGACTCCAGCAGTGTTATCTCATCTCTTATCCTCTCTAAAGGCCAGTCCCACCAGGCGATTTTAAGAAGATTTTCAACTTGTGATTTAGGGAAGCGAAGACCGAGTCTTTGAGCCGGATTGCCGCCGACAATTTCGTAGTCATCAACATCTTTGACGACCACGGCTCCGGCTGCAATCACGGCGCCGTTACCAATTCTGACTCCAGAGAGGATAACCGCACCTCGGGCGATCCAGACATCATTGCCGATCTTGATATCTCCTTTGCCGGTTGGGTGCTCCCGGTTTTTGGGGAAATTTTCAAGCAAGTGGCCGAAAGGATAGGTGCTGATCCAGTCGCTGTGGTGGTTGCCGTCAACTAAAAGATGGACGTCGTCGGCAATTGAACAAAATTTGCCGATTTGCACCCGATATTTTTCCGACCAACGGTGGATCCGGGGCTCGCCATAGCTGTAGGCCCCGATCTCAATATTTTTTTTATTGATCAGGTCACGGGTGAAAGAATTTTTATTCTTACCTTTGCGGCCGAGCCATTTTTTAATAAGATTCATTGGGTATGCTTTGGTCAGGGGATAAAAACATTACCCCGGTTGATCAGGAAATCGGGGTCAACGGCAGCTTTGCACGCTTTTAGCTGCTCGATTGCGGCCTGGTTATAGAGAGTCATGAAATCTTTACGTTTGCGTTTGCCGGTTCCATGTTCACCTGAATAGACGCCGCCCAACTCGACCGCTTTGACAATGAAAAGGTCATAGAGTTCGGCCGCTCGTTTTAGTTTTTTCTGTTCGGGCAGCAGGGTAAAGTGGAGATGGCAGTCACCAAAGTGGCCGAACGATAAATAGTCGATAGCTTCAGTTTTGAGCAGGGCGTGAATGTAGTCGAGAAATTCGGCAAAACTATCGGGGGGGACTACGGTATCTGTCATAATTGTGTAGGTGCCGTGTTTTTGGATGACCTCAAGGGCGTTGGCCGGCATTGAGTGACGTGACTCCATGAAAATCCGGCGTTTGGGTTCATTGTCGAGAAGAATTATCGCTTCCGGGTCGATATTACAATTAGATGCCAGAAGCCGGTTAAACCAGATCTCGGTTTCCTGGTCGAGATTTTTTTCTCCTATCGGTATCTGCAGATAGATAGCCACCTGATTATCGCCGTAAAAGAGGCGCTCTTTGTGATCCATATAGCTCTGGCTGTTGACGCCAAAATACTCAAAAGCGCTTAACGTGCCGAAATCGCCGTCAAGCTCTTTATCGAGGAATTGATAAAAAGCAATGGCCCGGTTTTCATCAGAGAGTGAGAAAAATAGGTCGAGATACTCTTTGGGGCGCGGGGCAAGTTTCAAGATACAGCCGGTAACCAGGCCAAAAAGACCTTCGCTGCCGATAAACATATCGATTAAATCGATTTTACCGTCAGGAGATGAGAAGGGGCCGCTGGCATTTTTAATCTTGGGTTGGGGGTAGGTTGGCACCGGCCAGTTCAGTTTATGGTTATTATGCGCTAGAATAAACTCCCCGTTTTCTGAAACATATTGGCCGCGTACGGCCTTAATTTTCAGGCCGTCAGGCATGAGGATGTCGAGCCCCACAACCCAGTCTCTGGTCGCCCCGATCTCGCCGGGGGTAAAGCCGGAAGCATTACAGGCAATAGTTCCTCCGACCCAGGCGTCACCCCGGCTGGTGGGATCGACCGGGTAGTAGAGAGCTTTTTTAGTCTCTTCAAGGATCTTTTCGCGCAGCTCTTCAAGAATAATATTTACCGGGCTGGTTACTTGGCGATTTGCCTGGTCAACGACGACTTTTGGCTCATCAAGTTTGGCGGTAGAGAGGACAATGCCGCCTTCCGCGGTTGCACTGCCGGTCAGGTTGGAGCGTCCGCCGGAGAGTGTGATCGGGATCTTTGCGGCTCGTCCGGCCCTTAAGATGATGGCTGCCTGACGCTCGCTGTCCGGCCTGCAGAGGGCTTCGGCATGGGCCGGGAGATTGGAGCTGTCAGTAGCGTATCCGGCAATAATCTCCGGGTCTAAAACCAGCGTTAAAGAGAATTTGTCCTGCAGAAAACCGGCAATTCCCGGTAGTTTTTCAAGGCCTTGATGGGCATTGCAGAAATCATCAATCTCTTGATATTCAAGATCGTTCAGAACTTTGCTTAAGGGTATAGTGTTGGTACTCATGTTATCGCCTCTTTACATTTTATGTTGATAGTTGCAAAATCACCAAAGGCCCATCCGGAACTACCGCCCAACGGGCTTTTTGTCCGTGTCGGTCCAGTAACTCGGCAATTGCCTTTTCTAAAGATTGAATCGGTTTCATATGGTAACTTTCAATCTCGGCCGGACTCAAACCGTCGCTGTAGAGCCAGACCGGATGATCAATCATCACTTGGTAGGTCTCTTGCGCGCACCACTGGTCGGGGATAAAGAACTCTTTTGCTAAAAGGCGTTTGATAAAGTTTTGCGGAGTGTCGATCATTTTCAGGATTTCAATATATTCCGGACTGCCAGCGCCCTCGCTGCAGGCACTGGCAATCAGGATTTCACCACCTGTTTTGACGACCGGTGCGGCTCCGGTGATGCCTTTGACGGACTGGTAGAGATTGCAGTCAAGTGGTGCTCCGGAGTTGGTTGTGACAATAAAATCGAGCGGCTCTTCAAGCTCCTTGGTACAAAAAGGGGCGAGGAAATGACATCCTTCAAGGTGGGCCTTGACCGGGTGGCCGGCAAAAACCCGGGTGATCTGTTTAGCCGGGTTAAGAGTCACATTGACGATGAAATCGGCCCCGGCCTTTTCCATAATTGTCAGGCCTGCTTCATGAAAAGGATTGTCATTAAGAGCCCCGTAAACCGTCATCGGATGGGCGATCATCTCTGGACCATGCATATATTCAAGGGTTTCCAGCGAAGAGATACCGGGCAGAATCGATTTGCGGCCGCCGGAGAAACCGGCCCACATATGGGGTTCGATAAAACCGGTCAAGATCTTAAGGTCGGCCGCAACATAGTGACGGTTGATCAAGGCGGGGACGCCGTCGTTAATTTCACCGACTAAAACCATATCATCGGCCTCTTTGGAGAAGTGATTGATGATACGATAGTTTTCGGCAATCTCGGCCCCGACCAGAGCGATCAGTTCATCACCCTCATTGGGACGATGGATGCCGGTGGCGATAAGGATAGTAATCGCTTCCCTTTTTATACCGGATTCTTCAATCTCAGCGAGCAGGGGAGGGAGGATGATTTGATTAGGCACAGGGCGAGTTATATCGCTGATAACCACACAGGCACTTTGACATCCTTGGGCAAGATCGCCTAATGGTTTTGCCGCAATCGGTTTGCGCAAGGCTTGTAGTACAGCCGCTTTGGGGTTTTCAACGGCCGGCGCTTCGCGGGGGCGTAAAACTCCCTGGAAACCGGGACTTTCGGTTATTTCAAGAGGTAAACCTTCAAGGCCGTAGCTTAGTGTGATTTTCATGGGTTCTCCTTAATCAAAACCAGATAGTTATTTTATTAATAACGGCTCAGCGACAGGATATTTTGTATATCATGAGGGATGTAAAAACAACACATTATTGTTGAGTCTTCGGCGAAAAGACCACATTTTTTTAATTGAAATATTATTTCCACCTCTTTTTTTCTTCTCTTTACTCTTTTATAGTGGTATCCTTTTGTGTAAATTTTTATCCATTTTACAAGGAGATTGCTTAATGGATTTTATAAATACCGACATTGCCGGTGTTTGTTTGATAAAACCCGATATTTTTCGTGATCAGCGGGGTTTTTTTATGGAGACCTTTAATCAGGGTAAATATAGTGATGGGGGGGTGCCTTACAGTTTTGTTCAGGATAATATGTCATATTCGGAACGGGGGACGGTGCGGGGCCTTCATTATCAGCTCAAACAGCCGCAGGGGAAACTGGTTTTTGTTTTAAAGGGAGAGATTTTTGACGTGGCCGTCGATATCCGGCGTGGTTCGCCGACTTTCGGTCGCTGGGTTGGTTATACTCTGTCCGATGCTAACCGGCATCAGCTTTTTGTGCCGCCCGGTCTAGCTCATGGCTTTATGGTGTTGAGCGAAACCGCCGAAGTCTACTATAAATGCACCGATCTTTATTGTCATGGAGATGAGCATGGATTGCTTTGGAGTGACCCGGGAATTGGCATAGAGTGGCCCGAAGAGGAGGTCATTCTCTCGGAAAAGGATATTTCTCTGCCGACTCTGGCAACTATTAACGAAGGGCATCTGCCGGTCTGGCCGGGTTAGATCAGCAAAGCCATAAGTTACCAAATATATACCCAATACCAGTTACAATTTTTACTTAGCCATCCCGTGACTTTTTACGAGGGCATCAAGCTTACGGATAGGTCAAATGGCTCTGAGTTATCTTCAGATCAATCATCATTTCAGCCGTTTTAAGTGCTACCGGAACGCCATCAATAACCGGAACCTTTAATTCTTGTTCAAATCTTTCCTTGGATCCTGGTGGTAAAATGCCTAAAATTGCGGAATAACCGGCAACAATCAGTTGAGCACCTTCATGCTCTATCTGGTAGCGAGCAATCTCGATAAATTTTTCTGTTATCTCTTCGCTTCTTAACCATAGATCAGTTTCGGGTATATTGAGAGGGCGCAACGAGGTTATACGTTCAAAGCACCCCATCAACTTTATGCGGCGAGAAAATTCAGGAATGGTGGCATCACTTTTAGTGACCACTCCGAAACGATCGGCCAACTGACTGGCAAGATGGAAGGTCGCTGAGCCCAGGCCGATGACCGGGATATCGACAGCTCCTCGTGCGGCTTCAATGCCAAAATCGCAAATTCCATGTATAACTAAAGCATCAAAGCCCTGTTTTTCAACTTCAATTGCGATCGCTTTTGTTTCCCCGGCCAGCAAAGAAACATCGCCACCAACCTTTATAGATCTAGTGTGGCCGGAAAAGAGAAAAGCTTTGACCTCGGTTCCCGGCGAGACGAATCTCATCATATGGTCGACTTTTTTCACCAGTTCTTTCGGGGTCAAGATACCAGGAATAATCACCGCCAGACGTTTCAATTATCTACCTCTTATACCTTTCGACAAGTTGGTTTTTCTGAATCTTACCCATCGCATTACGTGGTAACTCATCAATAAAATGGATTGTTTTCGGACATTTGAAAACCGCCAGCTTAGATCTACAAAAAGTGATTATTTCAGCCGGATTGATTTCATCAAATCCATCCTGTAGCACGACAGCAGCAGTCACCTTTTCTCCAAAATCTTCGTCGAACAAACCCACCACCGCGCACTCTTTTACAGCTGCATGAGTTTCCAGGACGGTTTCTACCTCTTTGGGATAGACATTATAGCCGCCTGAAATGATCAACTCTTTGGCCCGTCCGGATAGATAAACCCGCATTTCATCATCCGGCTCCTGATAGCCCAGATCACCGGATCGAAACCAGCCATCAACAAATGATTCTTTGGTTTTCTCCGGCATTTGCCAATAACCCTTAAAAACATTATCTCCTTTTAAAAGCATCTCGCCGATTTCTCCGGGTACTACATCCTTACCCTCGCCATCAATAACTCTGAGACTGACTCCGGGCAACGGGAAACCGACGCTTCCCGGCTTGCGACCCGTCGGATCATACGTATTCGAAGTATTCATGCCGGTCTCGGTCATACCGTAACGTTCAAGGAGTCTGAAACCGGTTGCTTTTTCAAAACGGGCGAAGAGGTTTATTGAAAGCGGGGCTGAACCGGAAATAAAAACTCGCATACTCGATAAATCCGGTTTTGCCGGCAGCTTATCCCACTCGTTCATCAGACGCTGATAGACGGTGGGCACACCCATCATCATGGTGCAGTTCTCTTCAACCATGGTTCGCCAAGTTCGATCGGGCTCAAAACGTTCATGCATGATAACCGTTGAACCGGCATAGAGGCTGCCATGCAGAGCCACAAAAAGACCATGCACATGAAAAAGTGGTAAAATATGAAGCAGAATATCATTTTCAGTCCACTGCCAGATATTTTTAAGGTCGAGCATATTGGCAATCAGGTTGCGATGGGTAATCATCGCCCCTTTGGAGCGTCCGGTGGTACCCGAAGTATAACAGATGACAGCAACATCATCGTCTCCAGTCGGGAAATTATGTTGCTCGGTTACTGTGCTAACCTTTTCAAGAAGGCCTCGCAGGTTGACAGCCCCGGTTACCGTTTCATTATTGATTACGGCCACTTTGACCCCGATCTTCTCCAACATTGGTAGGTGGGTGTGGTAACGCTTACTGTCAGTAACAAAAAGTGAGCTTTCCGAATCGGAGAGAAAATATTCGACTTCATCAGTTTGATAGCCGGAATTAAGGGGTAGAGTAATGCCACCGATACTTAAATTGGCAAGGTGAAGAAAAATAAACTCCATACATTTATCGAGCTGAAAGGCGACCCGAATTCCAGGTCCAATACCCAATTGTTTCAATACGCTGGCGTAACGTCCGACTTCTTTGTCGATATTCGTAAACGAGTAGCTTATACCTTCAAAAACTATAGCTGGTTTGTCTCCGTAACTAATTGCGGTTTGGTGAATTTTCTCAGCCAGATTCATCTATCACTCCTGATAATCGAGCGGTTTTTGGTTGTACACTATTTAATCATTTTTGACGGCAACCAGGTTGCCAGTTCCGGGAATAAACAAAGAATTATTATTCCGATAAGTAATAACACAATAAAGGGAATTACACCTCTCAATACTGTGGCGATAGGGATATCCGGGGCTACCCCTTGGACAATATAGAGATTAAGCCCCACCGGTGGTGTCACCAGCCCGGCTTCCAGGTTAAGCGTCATGACAATGCCAAACCATATCGGATCAAAGCCCAGTCCGGTGATAATCGGATGCAGAATAGGTGAGAGTATAAGAATGATGGCCACTGGCGGCAAAAAACAGCCAAGCACCAGCAAGAGGATATTAATCATTCCCATCACCATCCAGCGCGAGACCTCCATATCGACGATGGCATGAGCTAGAGACTGAGCGATGTAAAGATTGGTCAGAACCGCACCAAAGAGAAAGGATGTAGCGATAATCATCATGATCATCGAACTTTCCCGCGTTGTTCGCAGCATTATCTCCATAATCGCGGATGGTTTGTAAATCTTGTAAAGTAGGGCTACCGTGATTAAAACCAGAAAGGCTCCGACGCCAGCTGCCTCACTCGGTGTCGCCCAGCCTGTATATAGGGAACCTAAGACTAAACAAACGACTATCATCAAAGGAATCGTTTTTATTGAAGCGTGTAATCTTTCACCCAAGGTATAATGCTCAGCGACGGGTAGTGATTCTTGGGCGGCGGCAGCATTAAGTGCCTGTAGTTTAAGTGCATTACGTTGTTGCCAGAAAACCCAGAAGCTGAAAAGGCCGGCGACCATCAGGCCGGGAATGATGCCCGCCATGAACAGTTTACCAATTGAGGTTTCCGTGGCTATGCCGTAGACAATCAAGGTTACACTGGGAGGAATCAGGATTCCCAGGGTGCCACCGGCGGCAATGATGCCGGTGGCCAATCCGTCGGGATATCCGCGCTTGCGCATCTCCGGAATCCCCATGGTTCCGATGGCCGCGGCACAGGCCGGACTTGAACCGGTCAGGGCGGCAAAAACCGCACAACTGACGATATTGCTGATACCAAGACCACCGGGTATACGATAAAGCCACTTATGAAAACATTCATAGAGATCAGCGCCAGCTTTGCTCACGGCAACTATCATGCCCATGAAAATAAAGAGAGGAATGGAAAGCAGGCCAAAATCGTTGATTCCTTCATAGATGGTTTCGGCCACCATCGACAGTTGAAAGGGATCCATGAAGATGTACATGATGGTCAGCGACGATACTCCCAAGGCAAAGGCGATGGGCATGCCGCTTAACAACACCACCAAAGCAATTGATGCCGCAATTAATCCGGTAGTCAGTGGGTTCATAATATTCCTGTTTTATTCAGCTCATCATCAAAGATATCGTTCACGCTACTATCTTTTTACGACTGCAAAGATCAGTGTCTTGCGTTATTAATTCCCCAGCTTTTTTATCTGAGCATGAATTTTTACGATATACTGCAAAGAAGTAAGGCCCATGCCGATCGGCAGGATAGCGTAAGGATAGATCAGAGGTACCGACCAGAGAGAGGAACTGTGCCAGTCCCCGTCAAAAGCATCCCACCACATGATCGCCCCTTTCCAGGCAAGGTAAAGACAAAAAATAAGCGCGAGGCAAGAGGTTACCAGGTCAAGTCCGTTTTTTATCCGTTTCGGCAAGAGCCCGGTCAACAGCTCAATATTGATATGGGAATTTTCTTTGAGGCCGTAGGCCGCTCCGATAAAGGTGGCGGCAATAAGAAGATAGATAGCAAATTCAATCTGCCAGATAGTCGGTTGGTTGAAAATATAGCGAACTACGACTTGATGAACAATGACCAGGGTAGCCAGCAGGATTGCAAGAGCACTGAAATAGCCGGCAACATCACACAATTTGTCAACTACTGCTTGAAAAGGATTCTTTTTTATGGGCTGGTCAATATCCATTACTAAATCTCCGTCAAATAAGCTGCTTGTGACGGAAGATGTCACAAGCAGCTTTGATGGCGTCGTAAAAAGTTCCGATATCCTGCGATGTTGTGGTTCTCCAGACACTCGACATACTACATGTATGGTCTCGCGCCTGGAGAACCACAACATCTTGTCTATCGAAATTTTTACTTAGCCATCCCACGACTTTTTACGAGTTCATCAGCTTTATTGTAACTATTTAGCTAGATCAAGCAGTTCCTGGCCACTTTTTACTTTGTCAGCAAAACGCTTCCATGAAGTTTTTTCTGCCAAAATCCGCCACGTTTGCCATTCATCCTTGGTCATAGCATGCACTTTGATGCCAGCTTCTTTGAAAACTTTGGTCGCGATACTATTTGCTGAGTTGGCAATTTCCAAGGCTCGGTCTTCGAGTTTGAGACCCACTTCAGTCACCGCCTCTTTCTCTTTGACGGAAAGTGAATTCCAGGTTCGCATAGATATGACGATAGGTTCGGCCATGTACCAGATTGAATAATTCTCCGGGGTATTGAAATATTCCAGGGGTTCATAGAGACGATAGGAGACAAATGATTCGGCTGAAGTCAAACCGGCATTGAGAACGCCGGTTTGCAAAGCCATATACATTTCGGAAGAGGCCATGCTCGTAATCGAGGCTCCTGCCTCATTGAGCATGAATTCAAAAAGTTTACCGGCGGCGCGAAATTTCATGCCTTTGACATCATCGGGCACTATAATAGGTTTAACTTTACTGCCGATACCACCCGCGTACCAGAGCCAGGTAATAATTTTCATGCCGCGTTTTTCGCAAATGGCCTCTACTCTTTTGCCGATCTCCTTATTGCGCCAGGACATACCCTCTTCAATGCTGTCGATAATGCAGGGCATTAGAGTAATGTCAAGCTCAGGGATTTTGCCGGAAGCATAGGCCAGAGGGAAAACCGAAAGGTCAAGAGCACCTTTGGCCAGGGCATCATATTGGGATTTTGATTTAAAAAGAGCTTGCGAAGGGAAAAGCTTAAAGGTCAAGGATCCTTCGGTCGCTTTCTCAACTTCGGCGGCAAATTCCAGCGCCAGTTTATGTCGGGCGTCGGCTTCTGAAAACTGATGTGAGATACGCAATTCACGAGCTTGGGTAACCGGTACAATCAAAAACAGGCCCCAGACTATCACCATAATCGTAACTATTGCAGTACATCTGATAAAAGGTTTCATCGCTTTTCTCCTTTTGCCTCCGTATCGAGACAGCTGATTGATAAAAAATCTTTTACGACTCATTTTACCGCTTGTTCCAACTTCTTTCCTCCTTTTTCCTGACAATCCATTTTGTTGAAAATGTTACATTATTTGTAACTATTCAGGTGCTGTTTCCGAATGTTGCACCAACTCTTTAAGGGCGGTGAATTGTTTTTTTAAATGGGTCTGCATCAGCACTTCAGCTTTCTGGTGATCGCGCTGACGAAAAACTTCCAGGAGCTCTCGATGCTCCTGTATCGATTCAGCCATTCGTCCCTGAGCATTTAAAGACTGAAAGCGATAAAGCAAAATTCTTTTTCGCAGTCCTTCAATAATCTGGTTGAGGCTCCGGTTGCCGGCCAGCTCCTGAACCAGCGAGTGGTACTGATTATTAATCTGAATATAGCCTTCCTGATCACTGTGTTCCACTTTTTGTTCGAGTCGGTCATGTAGTTTTTCGAGGCGGACAAAATCTTTCGGACTCATCTTTTCACAGGCTGTTCGGGCACAAAAACCTTCAAGAAGGATCATTACGTCAAACATTTCTTTGATTTCAGTGAATTCAGGCTGGGTCACAAAAGCTCCACGGTTGGGTACCAGCTCAATCAATCCTTCACTGCTTAAGACCCTTAAAGCCTCTCGTAATGGTGTTTTACTTACCTCCAAACTTGAGCAGAGTTTATTCTCATTAACCTTGTCCCCATGTCTGAGCTCACCGGTCATAATCATATCTCGAAGCATGTCGGCAATTTGAATATGATAGATAGATTTTTTAAACTTCATTTGTTTTCCTGAAAACAATAAATGACTGCCATACTGAAAATGTAATAATTTATTTATTATAATATTTTGTAAAAGTCAAATATTTTTTTAAATTTAAGGTAACTATTGATGCCCTCGTAAAAAGTCACGGGATGGCTAAGTAAAAATTTGGAAGGATAAGCGCAGGGCAATGATAAGAAGAATGAAACCGAGGATGGTTTTTCGTAACTTAAGTTTGATCAGATGGTTGATCCGTATGCCGGCAAAGGAGGAGATGATTGCGCCCAGTGCCAAAAGCAGGGTATAGTCAGTTCGGATTAAACCGAGTCGAGGCCAGTCGAAAACTCCGTTCAGGGCATAGGAGAGAGCTCCGGCCCCGGCTGTAGAGATCATGATGGCATTGGAAATCGGCGCTGCGTTCTGGTTTTTTACCAATCCGGCTGTCAGCATCAACGGGGTTGTGACACCGCCGCCACCGATCCCGGTAAAACCGGCGACCAAACCGCTTAAAGAGCCGATTCCCAAAGCGGTTTGGTGGCCTGGAGTTTTTCTCTCTTTTTCGTTGGTTGAACCTAGGCGAAAGGTTTTCCAGGCCAGAATCAGCAGAACCATAAGCATGAATCCGACCAGCGCTTTTTCCGGCAGTAGGGGAGCCGTCTGGGCTGCCAGAGCAGCACAGATTCCGGATCCCAAAGAGACCCAAAGGACTACTCGCCAGACGACCAGTCCTTCCTGACTATAGCGCCAGGCATTCCATAAAGAGATTATAACAATGGTAGCGAGGCTGGTAGCCATGGCTTCAACATGAGAAAGGTCAGCCACTGCGGTCAGCACCGGAACCATAATAATGCCGCCGCCGAGGCCAAAAATTGTTGAGAGCAGGCCGACTGCTAAGCCAACTACAAAAATAGTCAAATATATTCCTTATTTTTTCAAAATAACTCGGGCATCAACCACATTTAGTCCCTCTTCGTAAACAATTACCGGGTTGAAATCCATCTCCTGAATCTCGGGATAGGAGCCGATAATCTCCGATACCGTCAAAAGCAGCCGTTTAATAGCTTTGCGATCGATCGGCGGCTGGCCGCGGAAACCGTCAAGGAGTTTGACTGATTTGATCTCTTCGATCATTTTGCGGGCCGAGTAGGGTGAGATCGGCAGAACCCGGAAGACGACATCTTTTAAAACCTCAACCATGATACCGCCGATACCGAACATAATGACCGGTCCGAACTGATCATCGACCTTGGTGCCGATAATAATTTCCAAACCCTCATTGGCCATCGGCGCGACCAGTATTCCCTTGATGTTGGCATCGGGATTGTATTCGCGAGCATTGTCGATAATATCCATGTAGGCGTTGCGGATATCATCGGGTTTCTGCAGGTTGAGACGGACACCCCCGGCATCACTCTTATGGAGGATGTCGGGGGAGACGATCTTCATGACCACCTTCTCAGCGAAACCGGCAGCCATGGCTACCGCTTGTTCGGGCGATTGGGCCAGACAATCCTGGCAGACCATGCCCCCGTGCAGGCTGACCAACTCTTTAGCTTCATTTTCAAGCAGGGCGGTACGTCCCTCTTCACGGGCCGTATGCATAATTTCTTGACCTCGGGCTTTGGCTTTGCTCCCCATACTGAAAACAAATTTAGCTTTACTTTTGTAACCATGCAGGTAGCCGCCATATTCAGCCAGGACACCGACTGCTTTACAGGCCAGCTCAAGTGAATCGAAGACCGGAATGCCGTAATAGCGCAAGAGATCAAGCGAGTGGGGTTTGGCAAAATTGTAGAGGGAGTGCATGATGATCGGTTTGCCGGTCTCCTTGACCAGCTTGCCGAGCTGGTGGGCCGTATCCTCTTCAGGATAAGCCAGACTTTCCGAAAAGCGGATGCTGTAGCCGCCAAAAAGTCCAACTACGAGGACACCGCCGATATTGGGGTCATGGAGCAAAATGCGAGCGCATTGAGCCAATACCACGGGGTTATCGTCAGCCCCGCCAGCGACATCAATCGGGTTAACTACTGAGGCCGCCGTCGGCAGGATGGCGCGTAACTTGGCTTTGGTTTTATCACTGATTTCCGGAAGGTTGACCTTTAAATCGGTTAACTCATCCGCTCCGATTGTGGCATGGCCACCGCCATCGGCAAGGATGGCGACGTTGTTATTTTTGATCGGCGGCAGATTGGCCAGGGTCTCGGCGCAAGGCAGGAGTTCATCTGATTTTTCGACCACGATTATACCGGCTCGCTTGAAGGCGGTACGGGCGACCTCAGACATCCCGGCTAAAGCTCCGGTGTGCGAACCGGCCGAGCGTTTGCCGGTGGCCGAACGACCACTTTTTAAGAGAATAATCGGTTTTTTACGAGTCGTCTGGTAGGCCTGCTGGAGGAATTTACGACCGTTTCGCATCCCTTCGACATACATCAGGATAGCGTTGGTATTGGGGTCATTTTCGAAAAATTCCAGGTATTCATGGAAGTTGATATCCGACTCGTTGCCGACTCCGACGTAGTAGGAGAAACCGACCTGGCTCTTGATCTTGGCTTCGGTGATCATGGTCAGGGCCATATTGCCGCTTTGTGAAATCAGGGCGATGTTGCCTTTCGGAGCATCACGCAGGCCGACCAGGTTAAGATTTTTATGCATATTGATCATGCCCGAGGTGTTGGGCCCGATCAGGCGGATATTGTATTTGCGGGCGGTCTCAACCATTTCCGCTTCGAGCTCTCTGCCTTTGGCTCCGAGCTCACCGAAACCGCCGGCGATAATCACGGCTCCGGCGACCCCTTTTTTACCGCAATCTTCAAGCACCGCCGGCAAGGTGGCGGCCGGGGTTGTGATCAGGGCGAGATCGACCGGTTCTTTAATGGCGGAGACCTTGGGATAACAGGGTACGCCCAGAACACTTTCAAGTTTGGGGTTGACCCCGTAGATACGGCCTTCATATTTCTCTTCAAGGAGAATTCGGATGGCCTGATAGCCGCGTTTGGTGACGGTTTTAGAGGCACCGACGACGGCGATTGAGTTGGCATTGAGGATCTTGTCACTAATCATATTTACCTCCCGTGGTATTTGGGCGTGCGTTTTTCAGCAAAGGCGACGATTCCTTCGCGCCAATCTTCCGTGGTCATGCAGGATAAAATTGCCTCCGCCTCAATCATTAATGCGGTTTGCAGGTCAAGACTTTCGGCCTGGTTAAGAATAGTCTTGGCAAATCTCATCGAAATCGGGGCTTTTTTAGCCATGATTGCGGCCATCTCCAGAGCCGCCGGCATAAGTTCTTCAATGGGAACTGATTTTAGCGCCAGCCCCATTTCGACCGCGGCCTGGCCGTCTAAGACCCGGCCGGTAAAGACCAGCTCTTTGGCTTTCTGGCGGCCGATCAATTTTCCTAAGTGGGAGGTGACGCCGCCGCCGACAAAAGTGCCGAGACCGGTTTCGGGAAAGGCGATCGAGGCGGTGTCGGCCATGAGCAGGAAATCACCATTTAAAGCCATCTCGGTGCCCGCGCCGCGGGCCGGGCCGTTGACTGCTACAATAACCGGTTTGGGGAAAACATAGAGAAGCCTGGTGGTTTCATGGGCGAGAAGGATATATTCGCGTTTCTGCCAAGCCGTTCGTTCTCCTTTTTTGTGCTCTTTCAGGTCGGCCCCGGCGCAAAAGGCCTGTTTGTTACCTTTGGCTCGCACCGAGCCGGTCAGGATCAGGGTGCGAACCTGATCATCTTTTTCGGCTTCGGTAAGGACGGCCTGGATATCGAGATATAACTGCTCGATAACCGCATTCATTCTATCCGGTCGGTTCAAGCGAAGAATCCCGACCTCATCCTGACGTTCATAAATCACGGTTTCATACGTCATGTTGCACCTCATTAGTAGTCAAATTATCTTTGACCTTAGGGGTTGACATATTTTGTCAGGTGATGTCAAGGTAATTGTTGAGAAAAACGGTGTATGAACATTTTGATGAACTTGCACCAAGGCACTTCCTGCGGGGCGTAAAAAGGAGGTCGGAAAAAGGCTTGACTCTGCTGGCACTCTTGGTTAATATCTTGAGCAGCTTGCAGTCGGTGTACGGTTCCAACGGTTTGTCTGCTGAAAAGAACTAATAATAACGGCCTCATCAGGTCAAAAAAGAGCTTTATTCCAGGTTTTATGAAATGGATAAAACAGCCCGTTTGAAAGCCGCAGCCCGGGAGATGACCGAGATTGCGGCTAATATTCGCTGCCAGTTGGACGATGAAGATGATATTCGCAATATGGATGATTTTGATATTATCTTAAGAAGTGTGGCGGCGACTCTCTCGACTATTTCGACGGCTTCCCTGTTGCTGCCTGATGCCATGGTCGAAATGTGCGAGGCCTGCTTGAGTATCGGTAAACGTCATGACCTGCAAAAGCGGTTGCAGCAGGCCCTTAACGAGAGCACTCTAAACAGAAAGTGAATATGAAATAGAGGGGATGGATGTTCCCCGGGGAATGGCGGTGATTATGATGTCTGTAGAGCAAAAAAAGTTTTCAACCAGATCCTTAACAACTATTTTAATGGTTGGCTTATTATTGACTTTTATACTGCTGGTTCCGGCGCAAGCGGCTGAACGTATGGCTGTCAAAGTCGGACTCGCCAATATTCGCTCCGCCCCTAATAAAAACGCCGAGATTGCCTGGCAGGTGACAAAATATCACCCATTCCAGATTGTTAAGAAAAAAGGTGACTGGTATCAGTGCAAGGATTTTGAAGGTGACAGCGGTTGGGTCTATAAAACCCTGCTTAACAAAACGACAACGGTTATTACGATCAAAGAGAACTGTAATGTTCGTTTCGGTCCCGGCAGCAAAAACCGGATTCTTTTTATTGTCGATAGGGAGGTTCCTTTAAAAGTTCTTAAACGTCAAGGGCGCTGGCTTCGGATCGCCCATGAAGATGGCGACAAGGGCTGGATTCACGCTTCTTTGGTCTGGTAAAAAGATCTATTTCGCTGGTGGTCAGATTTTTTCCATCGTACAGCGCAGAGGGAAACCTTCTTCCGCGGCTCGTCGACTGACAGTTACAACTTTACTCTCGGCGATCTCCCGGTCATACTCACCACAGCAGCCGATACCCCGGCGATGCACCATCATCATGACCTGTTCAGCGGTTGCCCGGTTGTGATGGAAAACCTGCTCCAAAATTTCGACGACAAACTCCATTGAAGTGTAGTGATCGTTGTGAATGAGAACCCGGTAGAGCGGGGGCTCTTTGAGTCGCTCCCGTTTTTTGTCTATAATTTCGCTTAAGTTGTCATATTCCAGTTCAGTCACAATTTCCCCTTAAGATATTCTATTTTACACTCTTTTGTTTACACGCTTTTGTCGACCGGACTATCAAGTCTCAATCGATATTATCATCTTTTATGGTGACCTTCCAGTAAAATGCAAGGAGAAAGTGAAAGTTTCTTTGGTTGTAACTATTCAGCAACCACCTGCAAACTGCCGGGATTGGGGTCATTGCTGGCACAAGGTGCGTCAGCACCCCAGCTTTGACCCCGTTTATGTGGGCGAAGCAAAGTTGATGGCGTCGTAAAAAGTCCGATCTACTGCGCTGTTGTGGTTTTTCAGGCACTCGACATACTACATGTATGGTCTCGCGCCTGAAAAACCACAACATCTTGTATATCGAAATTTTTACTTAGCCAT
>DAOVTG010000115.1 GCA_030633185.1 Deltaproteobacteria bacterium | reverse complement strand
GGGGCCAGGCGGTAGTGGTCAAGGTCGATAATGACGGCGATCTTTTTGCTGATCTCCTCTTTCTGCTTTTTGTACTCCTCGATCTTGTTGATGATCGGTTCCAGTTGTTTGATCTTTTTTTCAGTTCGTTGCAGGGTGTTATCGGTCTTATTATAGCGGGCTTGGATTCGGGAAAGGAAGAGTCCTATAAGCGCAGTCGTAAAAAGCAGGGTCAGGGCCGCAATCGAGAGTTGCTTGCGGATGAACTCTTTTCGTCGTTCAGCTCTTATGGGTAGAAGATTGATTTGGATCATTTGCGAACGGCCTCATCTTTGCGCAGAGCCAGTCCTGTGGCAACTGTTGCCATCGGGGCAATATCCTGAATATATTCAAGGTCGAAATGTTTTTCCGGAATTATGATATTGCGAAAAGGATCGAGCAGTTCACACTCGATACCCGTACTCTTCTGAATGGCTTGGGTGATGTTGTGGGTTTTGGCCCCGCCGCCACTGAGCATGATTTTCCCCACCTGCTCCTCGGCCATGGCCGAGGAGTGAAAAAAATCAATGGCCTTGCTGATTTCATTGATCAGAGAAAAAGCCGCCTCATTAATCGCCGAAAGTGCGGTTGAACCGTCGGTTTTTTGGGTCTCGGGACAGCCCATCTTAAGAAGTTCGGCCTCTTCATAGTTGAGAGAGAAGCGTTTTTGCAGCTGTTCGGTGATCAGCCGGCTGCCGGAAGTAATGTTTCGGGAAAAACAGGTAACTCCATCATTGAGGATGTTGATGCAAGTCAGGTTGGCACCTATTTCAACCAGAGCGACAACTTTTTTCTCTTCCCCTTCATAGTTATATTCGTAAGTGTTCTCTAGGGCAAAGGTGTCGACATCGACTACCACCGGGACAAATCCGGCCTCTTCCACCAGTAATAGGTAGTCATTGATAGTCTCTTTTTTGACGGCGACCAGAACGATATCCATATTCTCGGGGTTGGTTTGGTTCGGCCCTAAGATCTGGAAGTCAAGATTGACGTCATTGATATCATAAGGGATATGCTGGGTCGCTTCCTGCTGGATGGTCTCTTCAACCGTGCTTTCATCCATCAGGGGTAGGGTGATTTTTTTTATAATAACCGAATGTCCGGAGATGGATGTGCATATCCGTCTCTTTTTTATTTTGAGGTTGTCGGCAAGGTTGACAATGGCGCTGACGATGGCGGTTGTGTCCATAACCGTGCCATCGACAATCGCATCAGCCGGCAGGGCGGCCATGCCGAAATTATTCAGTGTGTAAACCGATCCTGAATCCTTAAGCTCGACCATCTTAATGTAGCCTGAGCCGATATTAAGACCGAGCAGAGTTTTGTTTTTTCTAAATAACATATTTGGATTAGATACTAGGGGTTAATTACCGTTAAGTAACCGGCAGAGGGGTATCTCTTCTTATTGAATCGTCAAGTTGTTACTACTAACTCTACAGGGCTTTTAAGCACTAATCATGCCAAATGTTTCTCTTAGGAATATGGTTAATGTATGCTTTTAAGTTTGCGTCGGGCAATTTCGGCCTGATCACTTTTTGGGTAGTAAGCGATAACTTTTTCCAGAATCAATTTCCCGTCAGTTGCATCTCCTAGTTGAAGGAAAGCAAATCCCTGTTTTAACAGGGCGCTGGCGGCTTTGGGATGTTGCGGGTGATTCGCGATTATTTCATCGTATTTGATGATTGCTTCGGCGTAATCCTTGGCTTTGTAAAAACATTCGCCAATCCAGAAGAGAGCGTTAATCTTGTAACTGCTGTTGGGGAAGGAGGTTATGAATTTTTCGAATTTGTTTTTTGCGGTCTTGATACTACCCCGTTTGAAAGTGGTATAAGCATCATCGTAGAGGGCTTTCTCCCGGGCTCCCGGAACGGGAAGTGGTGCTGTAACCCGAGGGAGAGTCGGTTTTATTTTTGGCGGAGAAGGTTTTCTTTTAACGCCTGAATCAGTTGCGGTCGGTCTTGGTCTTTTCTCGAGTTCCTGCAGGCGTTCTTCCATACGTGCAATAATTGTTTCATACTCAAAGTTGTCGGTCGCCCCGATCTCTTCGGGGCGGGTAAGACTGTCTTCCACGGCTTCGTTTAAAAGCCTCATTTCTCTTTCCAGGTTATCCAGGCGGATATTGGTGTCGGCGTTAAGCTTTTGGTGAGCGTTTGTGCTTCTACGGTTCAGGGCGGCTTGCTGTTGTTCAATAACACTCAGACGCTGGTAGAAGGCTTTCTGTCGATCCGGTTGCTGACCGTTGCCAGCGCATCCGGTTGTAATCGTTAGAAGGGTGGCGGTTAACGCTAAACTGAGCCAGTTGTACAGTGTCATAATAGCCATCCCTCGACTTTTTACGCCCGAAGTGTCCTGGGGTGCGAGTGCATCAATCTTTCTGATTCTATAAACCATTACAAGCGTGAAATAGATACTGCATTCACGCTTGTAATGGTCGGAACTATCCGGCTATTTACGGGTGAGTATGAAGTCGTCACGTCGGTTTTCACGCCAGCAGCTTTCGGTTGATTCGGCACAGGAAGGTTTCTCTTCCCCGTAACTCAAGGTTTCCAGACGATCTGGAGAGATGCCTAGGTAAACCAGGTATTTTTTAGCGCTGGCAGCTCGGTTTTCGCCCAGGGCCAGGTTGTATTCATTGGATCCGCGTTCATCGCAGTGACCGTCGATGCGGATATCGACTGAGGGGTTATTTTTCATCCACTGCGCCAGCTCACTTAAGGTTTCACGGGAGTTCTCTCGTAACTCCGATTTATCGAATTCGAAATAGATGGGATAGACCTTGTTGCCAATGTCGACTATACGATTGCCAATCATAACAACCTCATCAGAGCCTGCAGATGGTTTGGCTATCTCGGATTGAGATGAGATTGCTGATGGCGTACTCATGGTCTCCGGCTGGGTAACCTTTTCCTCTTCTATACTGTCGGGCTTACAGGTACAGCTCGTTAGTGCAAATATCAAACTTGCTGTCAGGGCCAAGGCCAGAATTATTTTCGCCACTTTCATTGAGAGACTCCTTTTTCACTGCTGATGGGTTAATTTTATTATCTGATTTATAGCTGGTAATATATAAAACACTGTCTAAATACGTTTCATAACTCCTTTGACACAAAAAATCAAGCTAATAACAAACATTTAAGAACCTTTCCGGTTATTTTTAAAATTCAGGAGGGCGGATTTTCTTGAAGAATAATCAGTTGTCAATTAATTGTCGATTTATCTTCAATTTCCAGCCCTAAAAAAATCAGCGGTTGACGGACCAGGATGGGCTCTTTTTCCCCATTTTGTCAAAGGTTAATTGTTTAAGATTGCGTCCTTTGTCGTCCATCATCATCAGTTGCTGAACCCCGCTGATTTTTTTTGTGAAGAGGATATGGCGACCGTTAGGAGACCAGCAGGGAACTTCACAGTTACTACGGGAGAAAGTAAGTTGTCGATGATTGTTTCCATCCGGGGTTATCGTGCAGATCTGGAAAATACCACCGACTCTTGAGGTAAAGACAATCTTGTTGTTGTGGGCTGACCAGTCCGGATCGGAGTTGTAGGCCTCTTCTTTGGTCAGGCGCCGCCAGAGACCACCTTCTTGAATTGCGGTGATATATATCTGGGGGTTGCCGCTGCGGTCAGAGACGAAAGCAATCTCGCTGTTGTCGGGAGACCAACAGGGGGAAGCCTGATTGGCGTCACTTTTGGTCAAGCGTCGCAGAGTCTCTCCTGAGGCGGCACTGATGATAGTAATTTCGCTGTGCTCTTCATAACGTTGCATAAGGGTCAGGTGGCGGTCATCAGCCGACCAGGCCGCGGCCGCATTGATTCCCCGTCTATCGGTCAGGCGGGTCTCTTTACCTTTCAAAAAGTCAATCAGGTAGAGATCAGGATTGTTGCGTCGATATGAGGTGAAAACCAGTTTGTTGGCATCATGGGACCAGGCTGGAGAGATGTTGATAGAGTTGTTCTTGGTGATCTGATTTCGTCCATGGGCATCATAATCACAGCTGTATAGCTCCTGAGCAGACTGGTTTTTGTGGTGTCCGCAGAAGGCTATTTTAGAGGTGAATTCACCCGGCAGGCCGGTTATATTTTTGACCACCTGGTTGGCAAATTTATGAAAGAGGAGGCGCAAATTCTTTTTCCGACTGCGGTAGCGTTTGCCGACTATCATCTTGCCGGCCAGGGTGTCAAAGAGACGAAATTCAACGACCAGTTTGTTGCCGCTTATTGAATAGCCGGTTTTGATCAGGAGCTCGGCGCCGATTAATGACCAGTTGCGAAAATCGAAACTTCCGAGTGAGAGGCCGCAACGTCTCGATTTTTCGAGATGGCGCGAAGGGTCATCAAGGAGTTCGAAAAAAGTTGAAAATTCAAGGTCATCGACCAGAATTTTGTGGCCTTCAAGAGCAATTTCCAGATCTTCCTCGAAACCGCACAACGGTTGTAAGGGGGCTACGGACAGCGGAATGCGGCGCAGGTTGGGGGAGTCCAGCTCCAGGTAGACCTTTGCCTCAAGTCGTGCGGGCAGCCCTGCGTTAGTACATACGAAGAGAAGAATCAGGATGAGGGTTGCGATTACCGAGTTTGATAAAAAATATTTACGGTTCTTCATGATTGACACCATTGTGTTTACTGACTAATGTTGTTGGGGTTAAAAGTGATAACAAATTCCTCCCGGGGAATATTGAGATCGGCTGGAAAAGATGGAAACGGATTTGCGTTAATGATGGCCTGGCGCATAGCATTGTCAAAAATTAGGTTGTTTGATAACTTTTCTTCAAATTGTTCGAGCAGCTTGCCGGAGGCATCGATGGTTAGGCTGATGGTTGCTTCAAGGCCGCTGTTGAGAAGGTGCTCAGGTAGATGCCAGTTGCGCATCAGCCATGCCTTAAGTTGTGTTTGGTATGCCATGATCAGGCGTGCTTGTCTGATCATGGCTGTCGATGATAACTCCCGCTGGTGGCGTTGACGTATATCATCAAGTTTCCGTTTTTCATCCAGCAGCTTTTGTTCCTCACGTTCAAGGGCCAGTTTTTTCTTGATCTCTGCAAGTTTATTACTGGTTCTGGCCTGATTTTTCTTCGGGATGCTGCGGCGTTTGGCCAAGGGCGACTTTTTAGTGATGGTTTTCTGTTTTTTTAGAGCCGCCGGTTTATTTTTGATTTTGGTTTTAAGTTTTTGTTTAAAATTTGGCTTAAATGGCGGTGGAAGTTTTGATTGGTGTTCCTGTCGGGATTTCGGGGCGACCAGACTAACTTCCATCAGGTTGGCGAAGTCTGGTGATAGTTTGAATCGTGGTATTGGTATAAGTACGATAATATGGAGAGTAAAAGATAAGCACAAGGCCAGTTTTAAGGCCCGCTCTTTACTGTCTAGTAACGGGAAAAGGCCAAATAGATGAACCAGGCGGTCGGGAATAATCTGCGGTAACGAGAGTCGTAGTTTGGCTGTCATGGCAAGTTTAGAGGGGGGTAGCAGTTACAGTGGCTACGGCGTAAGCTGCAATTCCTTCCCGACGGCCGGTAAATCCTAAGCCTTCACTGGTTGTCGCCTTGATATTGAGCTGGCAGGGGGAGGTGATTGTTTTTTTTAATATCGTCAACATGGACGGGATATGCGGCGCCAGCTTAGGTTGTTGGGCGACAATTGTGATGTCGGCAGCTTCTAAGTAAAAACCTCTCTCCCGGACTATTGTCATAGTTCGGGAGAGAAAATGGAGGCTGCAGAGATTTTTAAAGGCAAGGTCATGATCGGGGAAGTGTCGGCCGATATCGCCGGCCCCGACCGCCCCGAGGAGGGCATCGACTAAAGCATGAATGAGAACATCGGCATCGGAGTGGCCGGCCAGGCCGGTATGCCCGGGAATCTCAATGCCGCCCAGGATCAGTTTTCTCCCGGCTGCGAAAGCGTGGACATCATAACCGAAGCCGGTAGCCTGGCGCGGTTTGAAAGGTACTTCATGAGTCATCTTTTTTTGGAGCAGAGACTCTGCCTGCTGCAGATCTTCCGGGAACGTAACTTTCAGGTTGCAGGTCTCTCCCGCGACATTAACAATCGTGACTTGAGCTCGGTTTTCCGGGGGTAGATTTTCGATCAGAGCTCCTTCGTCGGTTATTGGTGTGGTCGGATTTTTTAGCCAATAGTCGAGGGCTTCACAGAGTAGACCGTAAGGTACTCCCTGGGGTGTCTGGGCCAGGCCGATCTCTTCGCGGGCAATAGTCTGAGTGATGGTGTTGCCGACTATTTTTTTGACCGTTGCCGTCGGCCTTGTCGTTGGGATGGCGATCTGTTTTGAGCTGACTTGATCAATAACTTTGAGAATCAGTTCCGGTGAGACCAAGGGTCTGACGCCATCGTGAATCAGGATCGGATCCGAATCGGTCAGTATCGGGGTTGCCGCCGCTAGAGCGGCAACCCCGATACTGACCGATTCGGTACGGCTGTTGCCTCCGGCAATGATTGTTATGACCTTGTTAAAAAGAGTGGTTTCTTGCTGCATCTCATGCAAGGCTTGGGGGTTGTGATTGGGGCCGACGATGACAATGCCGGTAATCTTAAGGCATTTCTGGAAAGCTTTGACGCTCCACAGGTAGAGGGGTTGGCCTCCCAGAGAAAGAAATTGTTTGGCTTGCGGGCCGGGGCAGCGGCTGCCGCTGCCAGCTGCTACAATGATTGCGAATACCGGTTTTTGAGCGGGTTTACGAGCCATTTTTTCGTCTCGCAAAGATCATGCGGCCGGCCGTGGTTTGCAAGACGCTGGTCACGGTAACGGTTGCGGCTTCGCCAACCAGATTACGACCCTGGTCGATAACCACCATTGTTCCGTCATCGAGATAGGCCACCCCCTGCATAGGTTCCTTGCCCTCTTTGGAAACCATGACATCAAGAGTCTCTCCGGGCAGAACCAGAGGTTTCATGGCCTCGGCCAGTTGGTTCAGGTTCAAAACCCCAACCCCCTGAAGGTCGGCTACCTTGTTGAGGTTAAAATCGTTAGTTAAAATTTGAGCCCCTCTTTTTTTGGCCAGAGCGACAAGTTTTGCATCTACCTCTTTGATGCGCGGAAAGTCTTCTTCGGTGATATTGATCTCCACCTTGGCCTGATTCTGGATGCGCTTGAGGATATCAAGGCCGCGGCGGCCTCGGGTGCGTTTGAGGGAGTCGGCGGAGTCAGCGACGAGTTGCAATTCATGGAGAACAAATTGCGGGATTACCAGGGTGCCCTCAATAAAACCGGTTTCGCAGACATCGGCAATCCGGCCATCAATAATGACTGAGGTGTCGACGATTTTCTCCAGGTCATCACGTTTTTTTGTGATCAGGGAGCGGATAAGGTCAAATTCATCCCCTTTTTTGAGGCCGACTTCAAGTGCGACATAAGCGAGCAGGGAGTAGACTAGCAGATAGAGGGTGAAGCTGGTCCTCGGATTGTCGAAGAGATCGACAAAAGGGGCACCTCTGAGCAGAAGGTTGGCGATAAAGAGGCCGACGACCATGCCACCAAACCCCCCGAGCAGAGTTCGTAAAGGGGTTCTCTTAAGCCGGCTAACCATGAAGAAGAGGTACGCGATCAAAGCGCCGACAATAAAAAAGGCGACACAGGCGAAATCAATCCGGTCAAACTGTGCTTTGGCAATCTGAAAGGAGAGCAGGGCGGCCGCAAGCGTAAAAAAAATGCGAATTATCAGCAACGAGTATCTCGTGAAATGGTCAAAAGTTGATGGCGTCGTAAAAAGTTCCGATATCCTGCGTTGTTGTGGTTCTCCAGACACTCGACATACTACATGTATGGTCTCGCGCCTGGAGAACCACAACATCTTGTCTATCGAAATTTTTACTTAGCCATCCCACGACTTTTT